>JANXUL010000313.1 GCA_025356235.1 Bacteroidota bacterium | reverse complement strand
GGTTAAAAAACCGAAACCTTGGGATAGTATGGATGGAAGCGTATGCAGCGGAAGAAGGTACAATCCACTGCGGCGTAAAATCTGCTGAGGAATAAAAAGGTAATATCCGGGAAGTGTGCTTTTCCGTTAATACAGGTTGTTGCTTGCATGAACCTAGGATAGCCCATATGCTTATAACCATTAAAATACGACAGGGTTTCATACTTATTCTTTTCTTCAAGATCAGAAATCGGAGGTTACCTAACTATTGTTGTGTAAAATTTAAGCTGGTGATTTAATTTAACTTACTCACGATTCACCTCTCATGATTATTATTGCGTAACCGTTCCTTTTGTTCCGTAAAACCCTGTGCCATTAATATAAGGTGCATCTGCTGTAATATGGTAATGGTAAATACCATTAGGATAATCAGCCGTGGTGCCTGTATGTCCATGATAAGCATCCAGGTCTGCGCTTACCAATGTTTTACCACTTTCCAATGGCCCATATACGGGAAAGCCATCCAGCAGAAACCCAATCAACGCGCTTCTGGTATTGTTAAGTGTAATATATAATGGTTCTACATGGTAGTGGTAAGTAGAACTTTGATCGGGATGGCCATTGTATTGATCGAAAGAATTTATTTCATTTGTAAGTGGTGTATTTGGCCCAGCATATTGGTTATAGATTGGCACACCGTTTACCGCCACACCAATAGGTCCCAATGGAGTTGCTTCATGTGCTGCATTCACAGCAGGTGATGCAGGGATTTTGAATGTATAACTTTTGGTACCGATACTATTCGGGTTCTTATTGAAAGCAGTATTGGTTCCATTATATGCCTGGTAGCGGCTATCTGTTGTAGCAAAATAACAGCTTTTATGATCAGGCACGCCATCCGACTTTAGGGTGATATACGTTCCATCAGAAGAAATGGAAACGGTTGTATTAAATTTTTTAAATACATCCGGTGCTGCTGCAGTTGTTCCAGTACCGGTGTTTGTGGTAGAACTGTTGGTGGCAGTATCTTTCTTACAGGAAATAATAAGAACAGTACCAAGCGTTAAGGAAAATGTTATCATTCCAACATATTTGTTCATACAATACTATTTTCCTGTTAGATGCAAGAGCAGAATGAAAACCTTCGCTGTAATAAAATTATTGTGGAGGGGGTGGTGGCGGACCATCTCTCCTCCGTGGGGGCGGGCCATCCATACCCGGTTTTGGTGGGGCCATCATACGGAGTACTTCTTTAATAACGGCATCAAACTTTTTCTTTTGTCCTTCAGTACATAAATTCCGTATTTGTTGAAAATGACGGAACGTGAGTATTTCAGATTGTTCGTCATACATAAAAGATTTCCTGGCTGCCTTTTCAACGGTAGTGTCAGTAATACCGGGTTGTTTTAATAAATCAAAGAAAGCATCTTTCACTTCCCGGTTGCCTTGTCTAACTTCCATCATTTGCTGCTGGTGGGTTTCACGTAATTTTTGCAGTTGTTGTTTTTGCATAGAATCGAATCCCAGTTCCTTCACCAAAAAATCTGCCGCACCCGATTTAGGATCAGGCCCGCGACCCATATTTTTGTCTTTTAGTATCCACAAAGCAGAAAGCGTTGCGATATTCAATATTATTAAAAGCAGGAAAGCAATGGCCCACCATTTATTTTTTGTAAAGTAATTCATTACTTTATTTTTTTATCATTATAAAGAGAAGCTTCCCCCGTAAGGTTATACTCCTGTGCAAAATCACTAATATTATTGCTTTCTGTTGAAACACGCTGTTTATTCGATTTAATAAAATAATTGATTGAGGCAATATTCAACACCACCAGTAAGGAGAGGGTAACCAGCGATACAGCTGGCTTGGTTACCAGCAACCAAAAAGGTTGTGCTGCAGGCATTGAATTATGAAGCCTGGCCTGTAAGCGTATATAGAAGAAAACGGGCATACCAGCCCTGTTGATACCATCAATACTGTTCAACGTTTCCTCAATTTTTTGTTGTGTAAATTTATTTGCTTCCATAAGCAATCATTGATTATTTACTTTTGTAATAATATTGTAAATTCTTTCTAAGGTTTTCCTTTGCTCTGTGCATGAGTGCTTCTACTGCTTTTATAGTAATGTTCATAATCTCTGCAACGTCTTCATAACGCAACCCTTCCGTTTTGATAAGTATAAAAGCAATCCGTTGGTTTTCCGGTAGTTTTTGCATGGCCGAAAAAAGTATCGCCGCACGTTCTTTATTATCCAGTTCAACACCCGGATGATGAAAATGAATAGCTTCTTCTTTTTCACCCAATCCGATCCAGGTTTTCAAATTAGCCATCCGTTTCTTCGACTTCTTCTTTCTTTCTGCATCCAGTGCTTTGGTAACCGATATCCGGTATAACCAGGTTGACAATTTGGCCTCACCCCTGAAACCAGCTACAGATTGATACACCTGTATAAATACCTCCTGTGCCACGTCTTCTGCTTCCTGAATATCCTGCACAATGCCCAATACGGTATTAAATACCATATTTTGCCAGGTTTCTACCAGCTGTTTAAATGCCAGTTGGTCACCTTTTTGTAAAGAAAGAATTAGTTCCTGGTCGTTCAAGTAAGGCCTTATTAAATGATTAGACGTTACAACCTACAAAAACCTTTGTTTAAATAGAATTAAACGGATTGGATTAGTATTTTAGGAGCAGCGAAGCCTGTTTGGGATTATTCTGATGATAATCAATTGTTTATCTTTTATATTTATTATAATTATCTTAAAAAAGGCAGACAGAGCAGCGAATTTTTAACATACAGCATCAATATTGGGGAAATGAAAAAACGATTGCGTTTTTGTATACTGACTGTTATTTTGGGGTTTCCCGGATTCTTTTTGTGTGC
>JANXUL010000311.1 GCA_025356235.1 Bacteroidota bacterium | reverse complement strand
GTATATTAGTTACTGTTCCCCCGTAATTGATGATGCTTACCTGCATACCATTGGGGTTGGTAAGTGTGTATTGCGTTACCGCTTCATTTTCAAATATGCCAAACGGCTTTTCTGTAATATTGTTTTTCATGGCTGCGCCTTCCTCATTTTTTTTATCGTTGTTATTACAGGCAAGTAATAACAGTGACAGGATAAGCAATAAAGAGATTTGTTTTTTCATGTATGTTTTTTTATAAATCAATTTAGGATTGTCCGTAATAACTATCGGCACCATGCTTTCTTTGAAAGTGTTTTTGTATTAATGATTCCTGCAAGCGGGGTGAATCATTTCTTATCTGTTCTGTGAGATAAGCCATTTGCGCAATACTTTCCAGCACCGCACTGTTATATACGGCTTTACCCGGTGTTTTGCCCCAGGTAAAAGGTGCATGGTTACCTACCAATATCATTTCTACATCCTCATAGTTCAGCTTACGTTCCTGTAAACAATTGATGATCTGGATGCCTGTTTCATACTCATAGTTTCCCCCAACCATAACATCGCTCATGGGTGTGGCACAAGGAATATCAATAGTGAGGTGGTCTGCATGCGTAGTTCCGTAAACAGGAATATCCCTTTGGGTTTGAGCCCATGCAGTAGCATAAGTAGAATGTGTATGAACGATGCTGCCAATATTTAGCCAGTGTTTATATAACACCGCATGTGTTTGGGTATCTGAAGAAGGGCGTAAAGTTCCTTCCACCGTTTTGCCTTCAAGATCAACGATCACCATTTTTTCGGGTGATAGTTCTTCATAAGGAACGCCACTGGGCTTAATGGCAAAAACACCCAATTGCCTGTCTACAACACTTGCATTACCAAAAGTGAACAATACCAGGTTTAACTGTGGCAATTGCATATTAGCACGGTAAGCCGCTTCCTGTATCTGTTGATATTTCATGTGGTTATGGGTAAGCATTCACAATATAGTTTGTTGTTCTATAAATGCCCCCAGTTCGATGTACTTTTGGTATCTTTTTTTGTAGATACTTGCTTTTACAGAATTGGGATGGTATTCTGCATCAAATCCCTGTCCCATTGCATCCATCGCATCTTCTACTCTATCATAAATGCCTGCGGCGGTTGCCGCAAACATGGCAGCACCAATGGCACAGGTTTGTTCGCTTTTATGGATGCGTATTGGCATATTCATTATATCTGCCATCATTTGCATGATGAAGGGTGATTTTTTAGCAACCCCACCCAGCCCTATTAATCCTTTTACAGGTACCCCTTCTTCCCTGAACCTATCAACAATTCTTTTAGCACCGAAACAAGTTGCTTCTACCAGGGCTTTAAAAACTCCCGGGGCATTCGTGGCCAGGTTTAATCCTGTAAAAGCACCTTTTAATAATTGATTGGCATCTGGCGTACGCCTGCCGTTTAACCAGTCAACGGCCAGTTCATCATCCTCATGCAATGGCAATGCAGCAGCCTGTTGACTGAGTTCGAAAATAATTTTATCCGTTATTTCTAATTGCAAGTTTTCTGCAGTTGCCTTATCAACAAGTGTTGTTTTTGATAAGATATTCTGTAGTGGCCAGGCGAGCAAATCTTTGTACCAGGCATACGCGTCACCGAAAGCAGATTGGCCCGCTTCCATGCCCATCATGCCGGGGATGATTGAGCCGGGTACCTGGCCGCAAATACCTTTTACCAATTTACCTTTTACTTCTGTGATAGGCGCCACCAGCATGTCGCAAGTTGAGGTGCCCATTACTTTACTTAGGTGGTAAGGTTCTATCTGTCCGCCCACAGCACCCATATGACAATCGAATGCCCCAATGCCAATAACGACATTGGTTGATAATCCCAGGCGATGCGCCCATTCTGCTGATAAATTGCCAGCCGCTTCAGACGAGGTATATGTTTTTGTGAATAATTTTTTTGTGAACCCATGCAACAACCCATCCCAGGAACTGAAAAAATCATCGGGGGGCAGGCCACCAAATTCATCCGCCCATAAACTTTTGTGGCCTGCACTGCATATACCGCGTTTCATTTGATGGATATCATTTCCACCTGTTAATAAAAAAGGGATCCAATCGCAATGCTCTACCCAGGAATAACAATTTTTACGAACTGTTTCATCTTCGCGCAAAACGTGTAAGAGTTTTGTCCAAAACCATTCGGAGGAATAAATACCGCCCACAAATTGCAGGTAATTAATATCGAATTTTATAGCATGTTGATTGAGTTCCGCTGCTTCTTTTACAGAAGTATGGTCTTTCCATAACACAAACATCGCATTTGGGTTATCCTCGAATTGAGGTAACAAAGAAAGTGGCATTCCTGTTGCATCAACAGCTACCGGTGTAGATCCTGTTGTATCAACAGAAATACCTTTTATTCTCACGGCTATAGTTGTGCCTGCTTTGTGCACACAGTCTTTGATGGTAAATTCGAGCCCTTCAATATAATCTGATGGATGCTGCCTGAACCGGTTTTCTGCTGGATCGCAATACAGGCCGGCCTTCCAACGCGGATAATAAAAAACAGAGGCAGCCATTTCTTCGCCATTTGCTGCATCAACAATAACAGCGCGAACAGAATCTGTTCCAAAATCTACTCCAATAACAAAGTTATCGCCGGCCATAATTTACACATTATTCGAATAATTTATCTAATTGCGGGTCTGTATAATCCTCTATAAAACATACAATGTTTTCATAAGTACCAAATTCTTCTTTTGTATGCATGGTAGTAAGTACCACACATGGCATGCCTGCATTTTGAGCAGCTTCTACACCTTTGGGGGCATCTTCAAATACAATACAGTTTTTGTAAGGCACGGCCAAATGATCGGCGCATTTGATATAGGTTTCAGGATCCGGTTTGCTAATGGTTACCTCATCGGCACTTACAATGGTTTTAAAATAATGCCTAAGGTTCAGGCCATCCAAAACAAAATCAATGTTAAACATAATAGCCGCTGAACCTATTGCCATTTGGATATGTTTAGCAGAAGCCTTTTCCAAAAAAATATTCAGCCCATTGATTAATTGCAAGTGCGGTTTAAATTCTTCCTGATAGACTTTTTCTTTGTTATAACTCATCTCTGATTTTTCTTCTTCAGAAAACCTCCCGGGAAATACGCGCTCCAATAATTCGCCGTTCTTACCATAACATTCTTCCTTTACTCTTTTAAGACCAATATCTGCCCCCAGATCATTCAGTATCCGGTGCCATGCCCGGATATGAAAAGCCATATCATCTATCATTGTACCATTTAAATCAAATAAAAAAGCTTTTGCCGGATACATTTTTTTCAATTAAATAAACCTGTTGATCAAATTTTCCAAATACTCCTGTTTGCCGCTGACTACTGCGGGCTCGCCGTTGGCAACCGCAAAATCCCTGAGTGCTTCCAGGGAAACCTTTCCTTCTTCAAATGCCTTACCCGTAGCTGTATCAAATGAAGCGTAACGGTTTTTACGTACCTGTTTGTAATCGGATTGTTGTAATACGGCGTCAGCTACGATCAATGCGCGGGCAAACACATCCATTCCACCAACATGTGCATAGAAAAGGTCTGCCGGGTCGGTAGAATTCCTTCTTCGCTTTGCATCAAAGTTGATACCGCCTCCACCAAAGCCGCCGGCCTCAATTATGACCAGCATAGTTTCTGCGAGTTCATTAATGTTATTAGGGAACTGGTCTGTATCCCATCCATTCTGGTAATCG
>JANXUL010000266.1 GCA_025356235.1 Bacteroidota bacterium | reverse complement strand
AGGTATTTCTGGTTTTAATTTAAAAAACACATTAACCGTATTATTCCTGTTAGAACTGTCAACCCATGCTTTAATATATTCCGGGCTGAAATAATAATAGCCTTTTGTTTTTAAGGCAAGATCAACCCTTGACCGTTCCGCTTTAAGGTTGTCAAGATCGAACTGTGTGCCTTTTTTTATATAGGTATCCTTTAATGGGATTGTATTAATGGCTTTACCAATCTCCGAAGTGCTGTCAATCAACCAGGCAGATGTATTGATATGATAAGGCATACCGAGCCTCACTTTATAGCGGGCAGTTACTTTATATCCTTTCACAACGGTATCTCCTGAAACTTTTGACGTAAAATATCCTTTGTTCTGCAGGTAATTTTCCAGGTTGGCGGCATTAGCCTTTACATTAACAGATGTGCTGAGTACGGGCTCCTGCCCTATCCTGTAACGAAGCCAATATCGAAAACCTGTTGTTCTTTCAGGTTCCCCTACCAGGTACCAGAACCAAACACGATAAGGGAACCCGAGAATTGTTTTGTTAGCGGCCGGGACCGAAATATTTTTCAGTTCTTTCCTGATGGATCGCGTTGATGTTTTATTATCTTTTTCTTTTACAACTGTATACGTAGCGCCTTTATATAACTGGGTACCCGGAGGTAAATGTTTTTGGATACTGCACGACATGATAAGAAATAACATGCACAACCCGGTAATATGTTTTGATCGTAACTGCATATTTTATTTAATCTTATTCTTATGGAGTATTTCAGCAAATTTATTATAGTCCATGGTCAGTGTAAATGCAACGCCCGTTTCTACAAAATATCCATCCAATACGGCTTCATACTGGTTTCTTTGATAAGCCTTCAGCATATAACGCCCATCCTTTGAGAGTTTATACGTAGTTGTGATATCAGGCGTGAACTGTGCATTATCACCCTTCGCAGACGGATCTTCCCCGGCAACAGTAAAATTTTTTCCAACTGTAACACTAAGCCTGTCATTTAAAAAGCGTTTTGACAGAGCCAGGCTGAGGTCGGTTCGCTGGGTTGCCGTAGAATAATTCTCTGCTGTCTGCAGGTTCACATTAATATCAACTCCTTTAATCAGGTCCGAGGCTACCTGGTTTACTGCATCGCTCAGGAAACGGCTTACGCTTGCCTTTACCAATTGATCGGCCTGTATGCCATTGCTTCCCCCGATACTGCCGAAGAAATCTGTACTTTGTTCGCTAATGAACCTGCCCATAACCAACAAGCCAAATACCTGCTTATTCATACCGGCAACATCACTGCGTAATTGCAATAATTTATTATCAATGGTATTGGAGAAATTATAACTGATACCTGCTGTTTTTTCTTTCAACCTTACATCAAACTGCAACTCTGGCGCTGATATCCGGCCTTTAATCTTCAGCAATACCTCGAAAGGCACTTTTTGCTTATACAATCTCGAATCAATACTGTTATTATCTGATATCTCATTTCCTACCAGGTCGAAGGGAGAAGCATCAATAGAATAAATAGCAGTAATATCTGCCTGCGCATTTAGCGGATCTCCGCTAAAAACAAGTGTACTGCCTTCCTGCAATTCAAATTTCCGCCTGATAAACTGGTAGTTCATCACATAACTCCCCTTAGTAAGATTATAAGCCCCGGTAATAGATAATGAACCATCAGGGCTTACACCTGCATTTAGTTGCGCTGCTCCTTTTATTTGTAAAACATCCCTGGTAAGCGGATCAACAATAATATTGAACTGTGCGTCTTTACTGATATCAATATTCAGGTTATAATTCAAGGCACCATAATCTGCCTTGTTTTGCACATTATTTGCAGGGGGTACCTGGAACTCATTTTTAACAGTATCCATATCAACAAATTGCATCACACTTTCCCTGTCTTTGGCGGTAGCCACATATTGCTGGCGTACAAAAGTGATTTCTGATTTGTCTTTCAAAGCCAGGCTGCCGGTAATATCAGGAGCCGATATGGGGCCTGATACCGACATGTCGGCATCAATCATTGCCTTGCCATATAATTGGCCATTTGTTACCGAATTATTGTTTAAAGCAGTAAAATCCGTTGCTTTCAGGGTAAGGTTAGTATTAAACTGCTGTTTGTTATTTTCTGTTAATGACCCGTCTATTACAAAATCGTGACCAACAGAATCTTTGATAGTAAAATGAGTAAAATTCACTGCCGGGTATTTCAGTCCTATCTGTTGACCACCCATTCGCATAACCGTACCATATTTTGTTAATTGTGCAACGGCAGAATCAAAATGGATCTCACCGTTCCACTCAGGATTTTTTAGGGTACCCGTTATATTTATAGGGCCGGATAGTGAACCAGTTGCATGCGACAGGTTTCCTTGTGTAAATGGTTCAATCGTTTTTAACATAATCGGGTTAAGGTTAATTTGCGCATTAACCATTTGCTGATCATAGTTTCCTTTGATATCAACATTGTTGCCATTTCCCGTTAAAGAACCGGAAAGGGTTACCGACTCATTCGAGTTCTTTGCTTCTACCTGTAAAATACCCAGGGATACATGCTGGTATTGAAGGCTATCTATTTTCGCGATACCATTCAGGCTCGGAATATTTTTATTAAGGTCTGATATGGTTACCGTTGCATCGAGCCGGCCATCGAGTGATAAAGAATCGGCATTCATCAATGCTGTAATATTACGCATGGCGAAATGCTCAATCTTTACATCAAGTGGTGCACCTTGTTCCCTCCCATGGCTATTGACTGAAACCAATTCATTTCCTTTATTAATCGTTAATTGATTAACGTTAAAACCACCTGTGCCTATGCTCACAGTATTATTACCGTTTACCTGCCAGTTTTCATAATTCAATTTTAACTTGTCTTTCAAATGAATTTCGTACAACTCATTTTGCCGGTTTCCGTTTATAGCAAAAGCATATTTTTCGTTCTCGTTCTTATCGTTGGTAGCAAAAAAAGCTGAAAGTTTATCCTTATTAAATCCACCTTGCAAAGTGGTTGTATATAAATTGAGAGAGCCGGCCTGAACAGTATCTGCTTTAATATTGAACCTCATGGAATCTGCGATTGCCTTGAAATTTGCTTCCATACCGGCAACATGCTCAGTTTTGTATACAACACCCGGAACAGACAAAGCAAAGTAACTGGAGCTGTCTCCCAGCCTATTATCTATCTTTCCCCGTAAGGACATGTACTTATCAAAAAACAAACCTGGAATCAACACTGCATAAAGCGGATCGGGTTTTACATCTACTGACATATTGATATCGTAAGCATTCACCGGCGGCCCTTCACCGGTTTTAATAGCATTGGTATACCTGCCAATATATTGTTGAAAAATACTGCCGAGCTCTGTATACCTGTATTGTCCTTTGAATAAAGCATCTGCTGGTGAAGAGTGCATGGAGAGAATGGTTTTGCCACTATCCATATACCCTCTTGCTAAAAGGCTATCTGTTTTCAATATACTCCTCCCTTTATAAACAACGATACTGTCTAATCGCACCATTGCATTTAGTGAGGCAGGATCAAGGTCTTTCAGATCAACTACCGCCTTTGTTTTAAAAGCAAGGGTATCTGCGTACAATCCCAATGCAAATAAGTTGGCATTCTGCACGATAACTTTCCCCTGACCGGAAGGATACTTTTTATTCAGGGAAGCATTTCCGTGCAGACTTACCATCAAAAGGGGGTCATTTGTGTTGCCATCAAAATTATAGGAACCCTTTGTTCCATTCAGTTTTAGGGAAATTCCTGTATAAACATGTTTTTGCACACGGAATGAACTGAGATCTACAACAGATTCAATAGTAGCCGTTTTATAATCAGTACCCGAACCTTTTGCAGAAATACTGCCGGTAACCTTACCAAACAGAGAATCCTTATTAATCCATTTTCCTGTTTCCAGGTTTTTAGCGTAAACTTTTATAGAATATCCCAATTTTTCTGGCTTTGTATAATTCCGCAGCCTGCCTTTAACAATGGCCAAACCGAAAGCACTATTCACGGTAAGATCATTATTGATTTCAGTCATATCTCCTTTTACACTGCCTTTAATATTCATGACAGGTGGGAGGCTGATCTGCTGCTTAGTCTTATTATCCATAAAGCCCACCAATACATTTCGCGTAATATCCAGCTGGTGAAAGTTTACATCAAATTGAATATTTTTTTTAGATAACGCATTTACAATTGTACCGCTGGCATCTATATACATATCCTTTTTATCAGACATTAATTTCAGCCGGTGAATGTTTACCTTTCGTACATTTCCGTCTGCTTCAGCATCTATATAAATAGTTGAAATACCCGCCAGCTGCGTTTGGTATTTCCGTACCCAATCCGGTGCCAGCAATTGCAGGTCTTTTCTTGAAATCTGATTATTCCTGAATTGCAGCCTGTTCTGCACATTACTCCGGCTGGTTTCTGAAAAAGTTAAAGGGTATACAATAGCAGATCCGCTGATATGTGAATAAGGCGTTTTTATTGAAAGGCCTTTGATAGTGACCAATGAATCTGTCATTGAAACATCTCCCCGTAAACTGTCTACCTTAAAACCACTCTTTTCCCTGCCCGACAATGAGGCAAAAGAAGCATTGATTATTTTTCCGGTGTAATCAATATTAGATGCCTTTGCAGTAATTTTTTGAAGATTGATATGGTGCATATCAAGTCCATTTGTACGGGATGGCCGGGCGATATCATTATAAACAATATTGTCTTCTGATAAACCCAACTCTTTAATATGAATTACCCCTAAAGAATCACTAACAATTGCATTAATGGCGGTATCAATTCTTATTTTGGCATTATCAAAAGAACGGCGGTTTACAGTAACGCCTGAATTTGACAGGAAAATTTTATCTGCAGTAATACTTCCTGAAGTTTGCAAGGATGCATTCTCAAGCCGCAGGTCAGAAATAATATCATTTGTACTGATCCCGCTATTCTCGTCCTCATAAACCACATGTGTTTGAACTATATGCGACTTACCAAGCCTGATAAACGGAAGTGCATAAGGAATGCCAGTCGATTTTTGCGCTTCAAATGGTAACACTTTCATGTCAAATAGTACATCTGTCATATCCGATTTTTGAATCAAAAAACGGTTCCTGGCAATATTAATACTGTCAAATACAACATCCATTCGTCCTATCTGTGTATGTAAAACCGTTCCATTGTAAGGATCAATCCATGTAACCTTTGAATTCCGGATATGTATCTCATTCAGTGCGAGAACAAAAGGAGTTGTATCTTTTTTGGGCGTTAAGGTTTTACTGGCAAAAGCATCTATGATAAACTGGTAATTAAATGTGCTGTCACCTTTTTTTCTAACGATGGCAACATTCATTTTGTCTAATTCTATTTCACTAATTTCATACTTGCCCGTGATCAATTTAAAAATATTAGTACCTACCCGAAGTCTTTGACCAGACAATAAAGTATCCCCTTGCATATCTCTAACAGTAATCCCATCTGCTTCCACCCATTTTAGCAGGTTATAATCA
>JANXUL010000252.1 GCA_025356235.1 Bacteroidota bacterium | reverse complement strand
CATCAACAGTTGGCTTGGGTTTATCATCTTTTTTTGTGGTGTCTTTTATAACTGGTTTGGGAACTTCTTTCAATGAAACCGTATCATTTTTTGGTATCAATAAAGACGTGGTATTTTTTTGAAGGCCGATTGCTGCCAATTGTGTACTGTTGGCATAAATAAAAGTATTATCAGCATCACTGTAAAAAGGCTGGTAATTTTGATTGGTTAACACAAACAGGTATTTTCCATCGGGAGAAAAAGACGGGCTGGAGCAACTGTAAAAGCCACTGGTTACCTGTTTCGTTTTCTTTTCTTTTGTGTCGTAAATAAAGGCGGCATCATGCAAATTTTCCAGGTCGCGGCTGTAAGCTATCCACCTGCTGTCAGATGACCAGCTAACCGTAAAATTTTGCATATTCCCATGGGAGAAATACAGGCCCTGATCAACATCAGCCGTACTGCCTGATGGTATATCATATACTTTTATTTTTCCTGCTTTGTCAATAAAAGCGAGTTGCTTACTATCCGGCGACCAGAATGTGTTGTAGCGGTAACCGGCACCATAATCGGTTATTTTTTTTGTACTGATCTCTTTGCCTGGTTCCATCATCCAAAGTTCATACTCTCCCGATTTGTCGCTCCAGTAAGCAAGGGTTCTACCATCAGGCGACCAGGAAGGATAACGTTCTGCCACACCAGTGCTCATCGTCAGATTTTTTACATATCCATTTTCGGCAGGTACAGAAAAAATTTCGCCCCTTGCTTCTACCAAAATCCTTTTTCCATCAGGGCTGATTTCGGCATTTTGCACATAACTATTTACAGCGATAGTTTTGGGTTTAAGCAAAGCTTTATCAGTAATGAGGGATACTTTGATTTCTTTTGGCTGATGGCTAGCAAAAGGGTAGAGGTACAGTTTTCCGCCTGCTTCAAAAACAATATCATCGGGCCCCTGTGATGGATAATGTACATCGTAATCTGCAAATTTGGTAAGCTGCTCGAATGTTTTCTTGCTGATATCATATCTCCATAAATTCATTCTTAGTTCAGGCCCACGGTCGCTGAGAAAAAAAATGCTGTTCTCATACCACATGGGAAACTCATCATCAGCATCGCTTTTCGCGCTGATATTTTCTTCCATTTGTTTGTCAAAATTGTAAATGCGTATATCGCCATTGGTGCCCCCACGGTAACGCTTCCAGTTTCGCCCAACTTCTGTCATGATTACAACAGCCATTTGTTTACTATCCGGTGAGTAGCTTCCGTATTCAGCATATGCCAGGGGAAGTTTTGTTTCAGGACCACCATTGGCAGGGACTAAATAAAACTGGCTAAACCTTGCCTTCCCGCTTTCCCTTCCGGAAGCAAATAAAATATTCCTGCCATCATTTGTCCATTCTACTACACGGTCATTGTAACTATGTGCCGTTATCCGTTGGGGTATACCGCCGTTAACAGGTATGGTATAAACATCCCTGTTGCCATCATACCCTGCGTTGAATGCAATGGTTTTTCCGTCGGGCGAAAACTTAGGACTTGATTCTACCCCCGGAGGTGAACTGAGTTTTACGGCCATACCACCTTCTTTGGGCATAACCCATAAATCATTTGCATAGGTAAAAACAATTTGTGTTTTCGATACATCCGGAAAACGGAAAAGGCCTGCGTTAATTTGGGCTGTTGAATACACCCAGCATAGTAACATAGCCATGCTGATAGTAAAAGCTTTTTTCATAATAGTTGGTTTGGTCCTTTGAATTTTGTAAAGCAGATTGGTATTTAGTATAGAATAGTAATAATTTTTAAATTAATATTGAGTCAGGTTTATTTCATTGAATCCAGGATAAACGCAGCAACATCTTTTTTAAACGAAACAGAGGATGCAGGTTGTATATACATCATGTGCCCGGCTTCATAATATTTAAAAGTTATATTTTGTTGTACCTGCTTTTCGAGACCCATATGATCAAAAGTGTATTCTGTTCCAAAGAAAGGAGTGGCCAGATCGTAGTAGCCGTTTAAGGTAAGTACTTTTAATCTAGGATTGCGACTCATGGCTTCAGCGAGATCAACGCCTGTATTGGGTGTCATGGGGTCGCCATCTCCGCCATTTTTTTTATGTTTCCAATCCCAGTTAAAACCTTCGGCACTGTATGCGGAAACATGGTAGCTGTTGGTTTTGTCAACTTTCAATTCTTCATAATAATAATTCATGAACATCGAGATATAGGCCGGACTGATGGCCGTACTCTGCGGATCAAATGAACTGGCTTCACTTAAGAGGTTCTGATTAATGCCTTTATATCTCGAATCGAGACGGCCTACTGATAAATGTTGGTCACGCAATAATTCCTGTGTAAACTGGGGTTCATTCACCCGCAGGTTTGCTTTTAATAAATAATCTTTGCTTAAGCCTGTATAAGCCGATAATTTAGCGGCTACCTGGTTTTTTTCTTCCTCTGAAATTCTATCCCCTTTTATTAATGCTGTTGAATATTCGCCGGCTGCAAAGGTTCTGGCATCTTTTAAAAATAATTCAAGACTTGCAGGCTTGGCTGTTATTCTGTTATGATACCATGCCGTGGCCGCATAAGTAGGTAAATGCATCACATAAGAAATATCATCCCCTTGCTGAAAAGTAAGTGTGCGAAGATCGAGCACTACCGAAACAAGAATCACCCCATTTACAACAATTCCCATATTCTCCTGAAGATAATCTGCAACACCTGCACTTCGCATAGTACCATAACTTTCGCCTAATAAGAATTTAGGCGAGCCCCACCTTGCGTTATCAGTAGTATATTGTTTAATAAACTGACTAACTGATTTAATATCCTGGTCAACACCCCAGAAATCTTTATTCTTAGCCTTGCCAATTGCACGGCTGATGCCGGTGCCCACCGGGTCAATCATTACAACATCGCTTATATCAAGGATGGAGTTGTTATTGTCTTCCATTTTATAAGGAGGCGGCATACTTATTTCCGGATCATTTACAATCACTCGCCGCGGCCCCATAATGCCAAGATGCAGCCACATGGAAGAGGAACCGGGCCCCCCATTATAAGAAAAAGTTACCGGCCTTTTTGAAAGATCTGCCTCACCATCTTTTGCATAAGCCGTATATCCATACAAGGCAATAGGTTCTTCTTTTTCATTTAATAATATTAGTGCCCCCGCGGTAGCAGTATAGTTAATTAATCTGCCTCCAATCGTAACACTGTGCTTGGTAACGGACTTGACAGCTGAAGGAATTTTATTACTGTCTGCAACGGGAGTTTGTGCATGTATATTGGCAAACAATAGTAAAAACAAAAGCGTTACCAATGAACAATAGATATTTTTCATACTAAGCAGGTTGGTGAATGTTTCCGTAATATATATATATTTCTAAACATATACTACCAATTGCTGACAGAATATTATTTTGTATTTTAGAAAGTATTTTCAACACTTTATTATTAGATAATCACTTTACTATTTAGTATCCCCTCAATTCTCCTGCTTTGTCAACATATCCTTTTTCATATCATCCCACATCGAATCAAAACTTTTTGTCTCCCCTTCTTTCCATGCCTGGATCTGTGCCCGCATTTTCTCTTTTCTTTCCTGTTCAGATTCTGTAAAAAAATCTTTAATAAAAACCGAGTCCTGCTCAAAGGCAGTTTGGTTATATAATTCTTTCAAAGCCAATTCCCTTTGGTGATTGCTTCGGGTAAGTTCTTTTTCAATTTGTTCGCGCAACAGTACTTTTTCTTCATACGTTCCTTCGGGCAAAAGTGTTTTGGCAATTACAGGCATTAACTCGATCAACAACAAAATAGCCACTAATAAATAATACCTGAAAGCAACAGCCGTATTATTCTGAACCAGGTGATTTAATGCTTCTATCCTTGTGATAAACCCGTCATTTAATAAAGCCGTGAATGCCAGCTGTTCTCTCTGAATGGAGGCATCTATCACTGTTAATGCACTATCTGTGCTCTTTATCTGTGGTAAAACATGTGCTTCTGTTTGCTGGTAACCCGCATCCAATTTTTGGTATTCTGCCTGCTTTGCCTGGGCAATATCTTTTAAGCCGATTTTTTTACTCCCGCCTGTTCCATCGGTTTCTTTAATAAAGGCATCACGTGCAGCAGATACTTCATTATAGCGGGTGATTAATTGTTGTTCGAGCGACTTCTTTTTTTGAACGAGTGCAGATCTTCCGGCATAATAAACCGAATCCTGCTTTTGCTGTTTATCTTTTTTTCGTTGCTCATTATCTAAAGAAATCTGTACATGAATTTCTTTGTCAAACAGATATAATAAAGCCGGTTGGGCCATGAACAGTCCAATAGTAACCGCCAGTACTCCGCGCAACAGCAAAGGGGCGTATTTTTTTTTATTTGAACGATTGATACCCTTGATTAGCGAACGGTCAATGGTAAGGATAATACCACCCATAAACAGCCCCAGTAATGCTGCAATCAAAACATTATTTACTACTGTACTGAAAAAATAAGTCCAGGCAAGGATAGCAAATGCCCAGGTTCCCAAAACCGTCATGCCTACAATGGCATACCGGTTTCTGTCAACTATACAATTAGCCAACAGATCTTCCTCAGCTGTTGACAGCCACCATAAAAAACGGGTCCAGCCGGTGGGCGCATAATTCTCCCTCCGGGAAATTGGGGTTGTATTTTCCTGCATAACAAAGGTTTAGCTTGTGGCAAAGTGGTAGAAGTTGAAAATAGCCTTTGGTTGAAGAGAGGGAAAGCATAAAGAAACGATGAAAAACCGGTATTTACAGTCACCCGGCTGGTTTTAGGGCTATTTTAACGGGTTCTGAACTTGGGGTAGCCAATCTTCAATCCAAATACTACCTTTGCCGCTCAATAAAATCTTGTATGAAGACGGATAAGAATACGGTCGTTGGTTTTGTATTACTGGGTATTTTATTTTTTGCCTACTTCTGGTACAGCAATAAACAACAAAGTGAATTGCTGGTGATCAAGCAAAAGCAGGAAGATTCCATCAGGCGGGTGAATGCAGCTAATATAAAACCGCAGGATGTGGCTTTGGCCCGTATAGATTCTTTAAAAAGGGATTCTGCAAGCAGGGTTTCAGCAGCAGGCGATTTTACAGCAGCAGCCATCAGCACAGAACAATTGGTAGTAATCAGTAATGAAGTGATGACGGTAACCTTCTCCACTAAAGGAGCCCAGGTAAAAACGGTTGAACTTAAAAATTATACGTCAGTTGATGGCAAAAAAGTGGTGTTGGTAAATGACCAGTTGGGTTATAATATCAATACCTCTGCTAACCAGGCATCGCCCACGGCTAATTTATTTTTTGCAGCTTCGCAACCGGTTACCAATACCGATAGTACAAAAACCATCAGCTTTACATTGGCGGGCGCCAATGGCGAAAGCATTACGCACCAATACATTATCAAACCTAACGAGTACATGATGGATTGGAATGTGATGATGACTGGTGCGGATAAATTACTCAGCCAGGGTCAACTGAATATGCAATGGCATGCAGCTACCTATCAACATGAAAAAACAGCAGCTTATGAAAGGCAGATGTCGAATATCTGTTTTTCGGAAGGCAATAGTTTTGATTATATCTCTGCCAAAACAGAAAGAAAATTTGAGAAGCCGGTACAATGGTTAAGCGTGGTACAACAATTTTTCAACAGTACCCTGATTGCGAAAAACAGTTTTACAGGCGGTCAGATTAACTGGGCACGTAAAACAGATTCAAGTAATGTATTAGCCACAGCGGATGCGAGTCTGCAAATGAAATTGCCCCTAACGACTTCTGTGAATGTACCCTTCCAGCTATATTTCGGGCCCAGCGATTATACCATATTGCAGAAGCAGGCACCCGAAATGGATAAGATCGTGAACCTGGGAAGGGATATGTATTCTTTTGTACGACCCATTAACAAATACATTATCAAAAATGTGTTTGATTTCTTTGCGGGATTTGTAAAGAACTTTGGATGGGTAGTATTGCTGCTGACTTTATTTATCCGTTTGGTAACTGCTCCTTTAACTTATACCAGTTACCTGAGTGGTGCTAAAATGAAAGTATTGCGCCCGGAACTGGATACGCTGAAAAAGAAATTCGGAACCGACCAGCAGGGATTCGCCATGGAACAGATGAAGTTATTCAGGGAAGCGGGTGTAAACCCACTGGGTGGCTGTATTCCGGCCTTACTACAGATACCGATCTTCTTTGCCCTGTATAGTTTCTTTAACTCGAATATTTCTTTGCGCGGGCAGGATTTTTTATGGAGCAAAGACCTTTCGTCGTACGATTCGATCGCACATTTGCCTTTTACTATACCCGCCTATGGCGATCATGTGAGTTTGTTTACCATTACGGCGGTAGCTACCAGCTTCCTGATATCTATTTATAATATGAGTATGACACCCACCCAGGATAACCCTGCGTTGAAATACATGCCTTATATTTTTCCATTCATGTTATTATTCATCTTTAATAAATTGCCGTCGGCCCTTACCTGGTATTATACGGTTTCAAACGTAATAACTTTAGGCCTGCAATTTGTAATACAGAACTATATCATTAATCATGATAAGATATTAGCCAAAATAGATGAAAAACGAAAAACGCCTAAAACAAAAAGTAAATGGCAGCAACGATACGACCAGATGATGGACAGCCAGAAAAAGTTGCAGGACCTGAAGGATAAAACGCCTAAAAAGAAGTAAGGTGAATCGGAAATTTTAGAGATTGTCTTTCAATTTGAAAATTTATTAATTAGCAAAATATTTAACATAGTATTAAAATAACAGTCAGATGAAAATTTTTTTTGTAAGTTTTTGCCTTTTATGTGTGATGCATAACCAGGCAGGTGCACAACAAAGGGTGGTAGCAGACTGTACGATTACCTATGCCATTAGTACCGATGAAAGTACCGGTGATAAATCAGCGATCGAATCATTAAAAGCCAGTACGAAAACGGTTTATATCAAAGCAAACGACAGCCGTACTGATCTGGTGAGCCCATCCTTCACACAAACGCTTTTGTACAATAAGACTGGGGGTACAGCTATTATCCTGCGTGAATTTGGGAATAATAAATTCATGACCAGGCTTGACAACAGCAAGTGGGTAGCTGAAAATAAAAAGTATGAAGGCATGAAGATCACCTATGTAAGCGGGGATATAAAAACGATCCTGGGGTATGAGTGTAAAAAAGCAGTGCTGGAACTAAAAGATGGTAGCACGTTTACATTGTACTATGCAACCAATATTGTTCCTTCTGTAAAAGAATTTGAATACCAGTTTAAAGACATACCGGGATTTGTGCTTGAGTTTGAATCGCAGGAAACAGATAGTAAGAAAATAAAATATACGGCTACCAAAATAAACCTAAGCCCCGTTCAGGCTTCACGCTTCGACATACCAACCAGCGGATACAGAATACTAAATTAATGTTGTTGTGGAGAAGGCGTCTTAAACTTGGAAGCCTTTACTTTAAACTTATAAGGGTAAATATAAGTTGTGTTACCGTTATCAAAACGTAACATGGAATTTACTTCAACACCTGAAAAATTTCCTTTAGAAGATGACATGCTTTGCGCACCCTTATATTGAAGCCCCGATTTGATAGAAGAAAAAGACAATCCTTTGTGAGATAAAGAACTCAGATTTTTCAGAGAATATTTGCTGTTTTTGCTTTTTTCATCTGCAATGCCGGTAAATGAGAACGCAGCATATACTACCTGTATACCCATCGCAAGAAGGGCAACAAAGGCGGCTTTTTTTATATATTGCTTTGAATTCATTTTAACAAAAATAGGGATTTCCCAAATAATACACAATTCTCATTTTATTAACCAGACGTTAACAAAACAAAAAAGTTACACAAAACTTTAAAAAAATTGCTTTTTTGTCCTAAATTGTATAAACCTTATAGCCAGATGCGAGAAAATCCGTACCGCGAAGACCGCGAAGAGCTAAAAGAACTCCTGAAACAGTATCATAACCTGAAAAATGGCCGTCAACATTCCTTTCTCGAAGAAGACGCTTTTGAACGTATAATAGACCATTTTGACGAAAAAGATAACCTTCCCGAGGCTTTGGAAGCCTCTGAAATTGGCTTATCGCAGTTCCCTTATTCTTCTCAATTAATGATTAAAAAGGCCGATCTACTGTTGGCTTCCCGCAAGTACAGGGAAGCGCTGGATGTGCTGGAAGTGGCAGAATTGTATGATAGCAGCGATCTGAACCTCTATATCCTCAAAACAGATGCTTACCTGGCCCTTGACCAACAAGCCCAGGCTGTAGAGCTGCTGGAAGCTGCTTTGTTGCTATTTGAAGGGGAGGAAAGACTTGACCTGTTATTTGAACTGGCAGATGTGTACGACGATTATGAAGAGTTTGATAAAGTATTTGATTGTTTGAAATTGATATTGGAAGAAGAGCCGAATAATGAAGAAGCTTTATATAAAATATGTTTCTGGACAGATTTTACCGGCCGTAATGAAGAAAGCATTCGTTTGCACCAACAGATCATTGAAGATTTCCCATTTAGCGAACTGGCATGGTTTAACCTGGCAGCGGCTTACCAGGGATTGAAATTATATGAAAAGTCAATTGATGCTTACCAATATGCAGTTGCGATTGATGAAAAATTTGATTATGCTTACCGGAATATGGGAGATGCCTATCTCCGCTTAAGAAAATATAAGGAAGCGATTGAAGTACTTGAAAAAGTGCTCGAACTTACCCGGCCAGAAGATGTAATTTATGAAGCCATTGGTCACTGCTACCACCGGATGGCAAATTATGCGCAAGCAAGGTTCCACTATAAAAAAGCGGTTCACCTTAACCCCGATGACAGTAAGCTTCATTATAAAATAGCGGTAACTTATATGCTGGAAGAGCAGTGGCAGAGTGCTGTAAAACAATTGGAAAATGCCATGCGCATACACCGTACCGTACCTGAGTATAACCTTGCTATGGGCGAATGTAAAATGAACCTGAACCAGCATAAAGATGCGATACAGTATTTTGGTGCCGTAGTCCGTCATAAGCCCAGGAATGTGGCGGGATGGGAGGCATTGATCCGTTGCCTGTTAAAAGCCGAGTTCCACGATGAAGCCATTGAACAATGCGTGGCAGCTATGAAAGCAACTGATGGGAAACCGGTATTTCTTTTTTATTACAGTACCGTTTTATTCGCGCTGGGCAAGTCAAAAGATGCTTTATTGAAATTGGAAATGGCCATGGAGAAAGCACCGCGGCAGTTAAAAAAATTTATAGAACTCAATCCCTCCATCTTGCAAAATAACCAGGTGGTGGATATTGTTGCACGGTATAAAAAAGGAAAAAAGATATAAACGATTTACACTTCAAAAGGTAGGCATACACAAGTCGCCCGATTATCATATTTTTGCCGCCTTAAAGAACCACTATGAATTTTAATCTGACACAAATACCTTTTCGCACACCACAGCCGAGGACTTCAGGATTAACAATGGTAATGGATAAAGGCCTTAGCATTCGTGAGGTTCATGATTTTATGAGTGTATGCGGACCGCATACAGATATTGTGAAGCTGGGATTTGGAACATCTTTTGTTACGCCTAACCTTAGAGAGAAAATTGAAGCATATCAATCTTATAATGTGCCCATATACTTTGGCGGCACTTTATTTGAAGCATTCCTGATACGTAACCAGTTTGATGATTATATAGCGATATGTAAAGATTATGGTATCGGCTATGTGGAAGTAAGCGATGGGTCCATCAGCATACCACATGCTGAGAAATGCGGGTATATTGAAAAACTAACCAAGCATGCAACGGTATTAAGTGAAGTAGGTAGTAAAGATGCAGCACATATCATCCCGCCCTATAAATGGATAGAACTGATGCGTGCCGAACTGGAAGCCGGTTCTTCTTATGTGATAGCCGAAGCGCGTGAAGCCGGAACAGTGGGCATTTATCGTGGTACAGGCGAAGTAAGGGAAGGATTGGTACAGGAAATACTCACACAGATACCTGAAGAAAAAATTATTTGGGAGGCCCCGCAAAAAGCACAACAATTATACTTTTTAGAACTGATCGGTTGCAATGTGAACCTGGGCAATATCGCACCCAATGAAGTAATTCCGTTGGAAGCCATGCGTATTGGTTTACGGGGAGATACTTTTGATTTGTACTTAGATAAAAAATAAGCCATGCGCCGATTTGGGTTGATAGGGTTTCCTTTATCACATTCATTCTCACAAAAATATTTCACCGAAAAATTCGCGCAATTGGGATTGACCGATTACGTTTATGAAAATTTTTCTTTGAAAAATATTGGTGAATTGACCGCTGTATTGCAACAGCCCGATCTCTGTGGTTTGAACATAACTATCCCCTATAAAAAGCAGTCGCTTAATTTTTTAACTGACGCTTCTGATGTGGTTACGGCAATCGGGGCATGTAACTGCATCAATCTAAAAGATGGTAAAATAACCGGTCACAATACTGATGTGGTGGGGTTTGAACAATCCCTGTTGCCTTTTCTGCTACCACAGCATACCAGGGCATTGGTATTGGGTACTGGCGGAGCTTCTGCAGCTGTAGAATTTGTATTGCAAAAACTGGGTATACCCTTTCAATCTGTTTCGAGAACAGCTTCAGATACATCAATCGCTTATGATGCGGTTGATGCAGATATGATCGCATCACATCAATTACTGATTAACACAACACCATTGGGCATGTATCCTAACGCGCATGAATGCCCTGCCATCCCTTATCAATACCTCACTTCTGAACACCATCTTTACGATCTTATTTACAATCCTGCCGAAACGAAATTTTTAGAAAAAGGAAAGTCGTGGGGGGCTACCACACAAAACGGCCAGGAAATGTTGATACTGCAGGCGGAGGAGAGTTGGCGCATATGGAACACATAAGTTTTAGGAGACCCAGGTTCTTTGCCTTATAACAACTTTCCATGTTTTATTTTCCCTTTTCAACAAAAAAATATCTCCATATCCAGTATGTCTGTCTATCATATAATTAAGCAGAACGGCAGCATTTGTTTTTCGCTGATTAAAAATGACATTTGAAAAAATACATTTTCCTATAATTCGCACTTTGTCATTGATCCCTTCTTCTTTTGATCTAACCTGCATATGAATTGCTTTCTCCAGTATATGCAGGTTTAATATTTGAGGAGATGGGAATAGATAAGTTGGCTTCACCAAAAATTTTGAAGAATCGAAATCAGTAAAGTGTATTTTGAGGAAACTTTCCAAATCTTCCTTATCTCCCCGTGAAACCTGCCCAAGGCTGTCTTTTACTATTAAATAAACAACAGCAGTATCTAATAAAAACCGGATACTGTCATTATATTTTTTTATCCGTTCCGGATGCGGTTCCCCATTGAGAATTGGCATCAGTTTCTTATAATACCTTGCCGAATCTGTCTTACCAAAGGTTTCGTTTATACAGACGGTAACCACAGCCTGCACGTTTGGGTTGGGAGTAACCGCTTCAGGTTTTCTTTTACAGGAGAAAAAAATAAAAGATGTCAGAATTAAAAAAGAGATACGGACTATCATTGAATATTAGATTCTTTTCAATCGGTTTTCCATACCCTATTTTAATTGATTGCTAAGTTTTTGCATTACTTCCAGTGGTAAAGCCACTTTCTTCTTGTTCGCATAATCA
>JANXUL010000248.1 GCA_025356235.1 Bacteroidota bacterium | reverse complement strand
CCCTTTTTGTACTTCACCCATTTTCTTTTTTACGGCACTGATTACTTTTTCGGCATTTTCACCATAACGCATTACTACAATACCACCTACTTTTTCTCCCATACCGTTTTCATCAAATATGCCAAGCCTCAGATCGCCACCCATTTGAACGGAAGCCACATCTTTTACCCGAACTGGGATTCCGTTATAATTAGCTACCGCGATGCTTTCGAGGTCTTCTTTATTTTTCACATACCCCAATCCCCGAACGATATAGGCCATATCACTCATTTCAAATTTTCTTCCGCCAACATCATTATTATTGGCTTTCACTTTATTCATCACATCCATCAGTGAAACTTTATAGAATTGAAGTTTTAGGGGGTCAACTACTAACTGGTATTGTTTTTCAAAGCCACCGAATGAAGCCACTTCAGCCACGCCAGGTACTGTTTGCAGCGCCAGTTTTACATACCAGTCCTGCAAAGCCCTTTGTTCGCCCAGGTCCATATCCTTTGTATCCATTGTGTACCAGAATACATGGCCTACACCCGTGCCATCCGGCCCTAAAGAAGGCGTAATGCCGGGAGGCAATAAACGCTGTGCATAATTCAATCTTTCCAGTACCCGCGTTCTTGCCCAATATACATCTACATTGTCTTCGAAAATGATATATACAAAGCTCATCCCAAACATAGAAGTACCGCGTATGTTCTTAACCTTAGGCACTCCCTGGAGGTTACTTACTAAAGGATAAGTTACCTGGTCTTCTATTACCTGCGGGCTCCGTCCCATCCATTCGGTAAATACAATCACCTGATTTTCGGAAAGGTCAGGTATGGCATCTATCGGATTTTGATTAACGGAATATATACCCCACGCAAACAGGCCACCTGCCATTAGCAGCACAATGAGCCTGTTACGCAAAGCCAATTCAATTACTTTTTGAACCATGGGTGTGAGATTAAATGACGGTCAATTTTATTTCTTTGTTTTCTTTGCTACCAGTTGCATCCCGCATTTAGGGCATTTACCGGGTTTATCACTGGATACATCTCCATCCATGGGACAGGTATAGCCATTTACTATTTCTGATTTCATTTGCTCTTTTTTAGAAAGATGTAAATTCATTCCACATTTAGTACATTTTCCAGGTTGATCACTCACTATTTCCGGGTGCATTGAGCAGCTGTATTTAACTATGTCTGCTTTCATTTGTTCTTTTTTGGAAAGAGTCAGATTCATGCCGCACTTAGAACATTTTCCCGGTTTATCGCTTGTCATTTCAGGATGCATGGGGCAAGCATATTGTACCAGCTTTACAGCATATTCCGGCTCTTTACCGCGTGTTGACTTATCACTTTGTGCGTTAGCAGATTGAATGGTTGCCAATACAAACAGCATGGCAAACAGTATTGTAAACGTTTTCATTTTATATGTTTTAATAATTGTGAATAGATAGTAGTAGTTACACCCTATCAATTTTTGAGGCCAGTGATATTTGTTTTTTTGACAGGGCTATTTAACAGAAATGCCCATTCCCGGCAGAAGGCCGGCAATTACAGAAGAAAGAATCAAATGCGAAAATCGCAGTTAAGAATGAAAATAGGAACCGTCCCTAATCGTGGAGGCGCATGGGCAACGGGGTTGCTTAAAACAATAGCAGAGGCGTAAATAAGGGGTAAATCTGAATAGCCAAGCTGAGTTCCATCGGAGGTAATATTGAGAAACTGAAAAGAAGCTTCAGCAATTTTTTGGTCTTTCTCAATCTGTAATGTTTTGTGTTGATCGTTACAGCAACCTTGACGTTCTGTTTTATCCATACCACAACTATCACATTTTGCAGCCTGCTTATTCATCAGGTCCCAATTCTTCAACTTGCCCATGCAGTAATGCACGTTAATGGTAGCCCCGCTTGAAACAGCCAGATATACAAAAGCTAATATGGTTACTAGGAACTTTTTCATCTTACAACTATACAAAAGTAGTTTTTTTTTCTCTTTATCATAATTATACTGTGTTAATTTCCCCGAATGTTCATAGTTCCACCACTTACCTGGATCAGCCCTTATTCATTCCACCCTGTTATTAAGGACAAAAAAGTCATACAATCCTTACAAAAAGTAACATTTAATATGTGAAAGCTCAGTGTTTTTTACGTTTGCCATATTTGTAGAGAAAGTATTCATTCATCATCATTTCCGGATAGGAATTGCTCGCTTCTTAAATAACATCCATAAACGATAGCAATAAGTTGTCTATTTTATTACATTCGTTTGTGAACTGATTACGTTTCTAAAACCAAAGACCCATGCTACCTGTATCTCTGCAACGAATTGCCTGTGTTTGTGTATTTGTTTTTTCGATTAACTCCGTCGAAGCACAAATATTGAATAACCCGCAGCATCCCGAAAAAGAGTTTCGGGCGGCATGGGTAGCTACCGTGGCGAACATCAACTGGCCAAGTAAACCCGGACTAAGTACAGCCGAACAACAAAAAGAAGCCATTACCTTACTGGATTTTTTAAAGGACCATCATTTTAATGCAGTTATTTTCCAGGTGAGGCCCATGGCGGATGCATTGTATAAAAGTGAGCTGGAACCATGGTCCTATTATCTTACCGGAGAGCAGGGCAAAGCACCTGAACCTTTTTATGACCCGTTACAATTTTGGGTGGAAGCTGCACATGACCGCGGCCTGGAATTACACGTGTGGTTAAACCCTTACCGCGCCTATCATCCCACTAGTAAAGAGATTAGTAATAAATCTATTGTAAAAACAAATCCTGAATTGGTAGTGAAACTCAAACAGGGTTATTACTGGATGGATCCATCGAAAAAAGAAACACAGGATAAAACAGCTGCTGTGGTAAAAGATATTGTGAGACGATATGATATTGACGGTGTGCACCTCGACGATTATTTTTATCCCTACCCCGAATATAATGGTGGCGATGATTTTCCGGATGATGCCAGTTGGGCAAATTACCAAAACAAAGGTGGCAGTTTATCACGCGGCGATTGGCGGCGGGCAGCAGTAAATACATTGATAGAACGCTTATATAAAGAAATTAAGACTGAAAAGAAATATGTAAAATTTGGGATCAGTCCTTTTGGTACTTGGCG
>JANXUL010000232.1 GCA_025356235.1 Bacteroidota bacterium | reverse complement strand
TCTTCCGTTCAATGCCGGCACGGAAGAACTCAACAGCAGGCCTGTTGGCAGTTTATTGGTAGAAATACAGCCTTTTGTTATTGTTACAGCCAATGATGTGATTTTATTGGATACGGGTTTAGGATATAATGGTCCCAATGGCATATCACAATTACATAATAACCTGATTAAGGCAGGCATCAATCCATCGCAGGTTACCAAAGTATTCATGAGCCATTTGCATAAAGACCATGCGGGCGGAATTACTATTAAAGATGCCCAAACAAATGAACGCTTTATCAGTTTTCCTTATGCAACATGGTATATACAACGAAGAGAATTTGAGTATGCTTTAGAAGTAGGTACTGCATCTTATATTATTGACGATTTTGCTTTACTCGAACACTTTAGCCGTGTAATATGGTTAACAGAAGATGATGGGTGGATAGATGATTATATTCATTACCAGGTAACCGGCGCCCATAGCAAATTTCACCAGGTATGTTGGATAGAAGAAAATGGGCAGAAGGTTTTTTTCGGCGGCGATGTGGCCCCGCAATTACAACAAATGAAAAGCCGCTTTATTGCCAAATATGATTTTGATGGCAAAAAATGTATGGAACTCCGTAAGCAATGGTGGGAACAGGGACAAACAGAAAACTGGACATTTTTATTTTATCATGATATCAAATCACCTGTCTGGCCGGGATAGTTAGCGTCGTGAAAGGTGAGTCGTGAGTAGGAAATATGTTTCAGTTAAGGTCTTTCCGTTTATTTCGGTTCTGCATCCTTTTCTGTAATTCTTTTTTCAACACATTATTAAAATCGCGGTCAATAGACAATACTTTGTTTACGCGCTCATCGGTATTGAGTATTTTTTTGAAATCGTTTTTATACTTTTTCCTGATATTGAGTACACTTTCTTCAAAAATTAATACGTCAACTTTACGCTCTTGCCGGGCTTTTTTAACTTCTCCCAGGTAATTATAATATACGGGCCAGAACTTTTGTGCTTCATCAGGTGTAAGTGCTAATTCTTTTGTAACGAAAGCAATCTTCAATGCCTGGATATTATTACCTACCGGCGGTGTATCCGCTTGCTGGGCAAATCCCAGGAAAGAAATACATGATAAAATTATGGTGAGTACATTTGCTTTTTTCATGATCAGTTATTCTTTACGGGAGCCGCCGTTTCTGCCGGCTCCGTATTTTCTTTGAGATATTGATCCAGCTCTTCATCACTCAACAGCTGGATATTTGTTTTTACATCACTCAATGTTTCTTCTCCTGCCGATATGGTGGATTCAGGGGTAGTAGCCACATAATGTTCGGGGCTATTTAAATATTTCACCAGTTCATCCTCGCTCACCTTATTTAATCCGGAAGATACATCGAGGTGATTAAATTTTTCATACTCCAGGTAACTGTTATTATCTGTAAACAAAAAAGCCCCGGTTACCAATATACCTGCTACTACAGCTGCGGCAGCATATTGCATCCATCGTCTAGCAGTTTTAAGGCGTACAACACCGGCTTCTTTCTTTTGCCTTACTACAGAAGAAATGAATTGACCCTGCTTAAAATAGCCGGTTGGCACACGGTAAATTTCTTCTTTGCTAATCATGTTCAATAGCGGGGCTATCTCTTCTAATTCGTCCCTTACCTCATTAGATGTAGCATTGGGCTGTTTTACTTTAGACAGAATATCATTAGCTAATCCATCAAAATAGCCGGAAGGTACCTGATAAGCATTTCTATTTAACAAACCCGGCATCAGATCATCTTCTGCGTGTATCTTTTTAATAATAGTAGTTGCTAATACATCAAAATACCCTGCCGGAACGGTGTATGGGTTTATCAACTCCATTTCCGCCACAAAAGGGCTGATACCGCTTAACTCTGCTAATATTTGTTGTCTGTCTTCCATTTTACCACACTTATTGACCCTGAACCGGGACAAAAGTTTAATAATTTTTGATGAATTCCTCTATTTTCTTGGCTGCGTGGTGATAACTGGCTTTCAAAGCACCTTCACTGGTATCCAGTATGCGACTCATTTCCTGGTAGGGAAGCTCGTCGAAATACCTGAGATTGAATACGATCCGCTGTTTTTCCGGTAATTGCTGAATGGCTACCTGGAGCTTCCATTCTAATTTATTTGCATCGAAATGGGTATCGGCTTTTACTTTATTACTCAATCCGCTTTCTACATCACTCAGGCTTACAGTGCTCCTTCTTTTTTGTTGTTCTAGAAAACTAAGTCCCTCATTCGTTGCAATGCGGTATAGCCAGGTATATAGCTGGCTGTCTTCCCTGAAGTTTTCTAACCCGTTCCAGACCTTGATAAACATATTTTGTAATACATCATTCGCATCATCATGGTCAACCACCAGCCTCCGTACATGCCAGTAAAGTTTTTCCTGGTATTTTTTTATAATGGCAGTAAATGCCCTTTCTTTTGTGGCAGCCTGTTTAAATTGAAATAATAACTCCTTATCATCAGGGTGCATGCCGGGGTATTTTCGATAAATATAATAAACTGCTGTTGGATAAGCTGAAAGAGGTAAAGTTTAATCTGCCGAACAAATCATCTTTTTAACTAACACTCATTAGCCACTTAAACAATGACTTACCAATAGTATTCCATTTTTTGTTAGTTTATTTTTATACAAATGGAGTAACTTGGGCTTCAGCCAATAATTATGTCATCCTCGCAATATATCAACAATTTCAAACGGAATGTAACAGATAAATATACTATCTACAATAGTCTGTTTGCGGCATTACCTTTTTCAGGCATCGCCAATGTGGGTGCGTTATTACCCATATTGTTACAGGCATGTATAGATGGTTATGCCGATGGAAAGAATCCCATGCAGATCATTGATCATTTTTTTCAGCAGCATACCAATGTAAAAACAGAGGCGGAAAAAGTTGACCGCCTCTTTAAATTCGCACAATACATAGAACGGCAGGTTGTATTATTTGATGCAATTGAAGATGCTGCATTTACCACTGTAAATAATATTGATGGTCCCGGTAGTTTAAAAGCCTTGTTAAACGAAGCCGCTTTTGCAGGTAAAACACAGGCATTAAAAAATAAGCTGCGCAAGTTTAAAGTTCGGGTAGTACTTACAGCGCATCCCACCCAGTTTTATCCGGGTAGCGTATTGGGTATTATTCATGATATGAATGAAGCCATCAGCAAAAACGATTTTCACACCATTAATCTTTACATACAGCAACTGGGCATTACACCATTCTTTAATAAAAAGCAGCCAACCCCGTACGATGAGGCCCTGAACCTAATGTGGTACTTAGAAAATATCCTGTATCATTCAATAGGCAATATTTATAATTTTATTGAACGAGAGGTTTTTGATAACCAGTTTGATGGCGATAACCCTTTTATCGAATTGGGCTTCTGGCCCGGTGGCGACAGGGATGGCAACCCGTTTGTAAATGCAGCTACAACCATCAAAGTAGCCGAAGCTTTGCGTAGTGCCATCATTGTCTGCTATTATCGCGATGTGCGTAAACTTACACGCAGGCTTACGTTTACCGGGGTTGATGTGATGATCCATCACCTGGAAGAACAATTATATGAAAATGTTTTCCGGCCAAAAGAAAGTAAACGCATCACTACCCAGGAACTGTTGCAGCAATTGGTTGATATGCGCGCCCTGATAATTACACAACACCATTCGTTATACATACAAAGATTAGATAGCCTTATACATAAAGTAAAAATATTCGGGACACATTTTGCAGCGCTCGATATCAGACAGGATAGCCGCATACATACACAGGTACTGGCGCAGATCAATTCCGAGCTGAAAGCAAAGGATAGTACGGGTATTTTACCTGATAACTACACCGCACTCTCGGCGGAAGAAAAAATAAATATCCTCGCTTCATTAAAAGCATCATTAGATCCCGAACTTTTTTCAGATGCGATTACAAAAGATACCCTGCAAAGTATCTATGCAATGAATACTGTTCAACAGGCGAACGGAGAAGCAGGCTGCCAGCGATACATTATCAGCAATTGCCAGAACGCAGTGAATGTGATGGAAGTGTATGCACTTTTTTGTTTGTGTGGATGGGTCGCCGATAGCTTAACCGTTGACATTGTTCCCCTGTTTGAAACGATTGACGACCTGCGGGAAGCAGAAACCATCATGGAATTTTTGTACACACTGCCGGTATACAAACAACACCTCCAACTGCGCCAGCAAAACCAAACCATCATGCTGGGCTTTAGCGATGGTACAAAAGATGGCGGATACCTGCAGGCTAACTGGAGTATTTATACTGCCAAGGAAAACCTTACAGCTATTTCCAGGAAATATAATATCAAAGCAAAATTTTTTGATGGGCGCGGCGGACCGCCATCACGTGGCGGTGGTAAGACAAATAAATTTTATGCATCCCTTGGAAATAAGATTGAAAATGAAGAAATACAATTAACCATACAGGGACAAACCATTACTTCCAATTTTGGCACTATCCAGTCTTCTCAATATAATTTAGAGCAGCTGTTAAGTGCCGGTATCAGTAATGAATTATTTGCCGATACAAGAATGCAGTTATCGCAACACGAACGGAATTTACTGGAAGAACTGGGTAGTATCAGTTATCAAACCTACCAATCATTCAAAATTCATCCCCTGTTTCTTGCGTACCTGCAGCAATTCAGTCCGCTTAATTATTATAGCAAGAGTAATATCGCAAGTCGCCCCGCCAAACGAGGTGGCAGCGGTGGTTTACGCTTTGAGGATTTACGCGCAGTGCCGTTTGTAGGCAGCTGGAGCCAGTTAAAACAAAATGTGCCCGGTTATTTTGGGGTAGGTACTGCTTTACAGAAAATGAAAGAAAAAGGGTTATGGGAAGATGTAAAAGCCATGTTCAGGAATGTGCTCTTCTTCAGAACCTTGATTGATAATAGTATGATGAGCATGCTCAAATCATCTTTTGCACTAACCCAATATATAAAAGACGATGCGAAATATGGCGCCATCTGGGAGCTGATTAAAAAAGAATTCGATCTTACCGCAACACTGGTATTGGAGCTATCCGATTCAACCGAACTTATGCAGGACGACAGAACCGGCCGGGCCTCCATTCAAATGCGCGATAAGATTGTATTGCCATTATTAACCATACAACAATACGCACTCCACCAACTCCATGAAAAAACAGTCACCCCTGAAATGAAAGAAGTGTATGAGAAATTAATTACACGCAGTATGTTTGGGATTATTAATGCAGCAAGGAATTCTGCTTAACGGTTGGCACGTTAAAGCAGGCTTAACGCTCCATCCACATATTAAATAATATATCTAATTTTTATACAGTTAAAGTATTTCATTCAAAATTCAAGGCTTAGGCGTATTATCCTTCCACCTCCACAAATGCAAACAGGCATATGTTCTATACGGGCTCCATTTAGCAGACAGTTTCAGCATTTTTTCTTTCATGCCTTTTTTATCAGCTGCATCCAACTTATATAGTTTTGTCATGGCTTGTTGAATACCCAGGTCATCCACTGCAAATACATCTTCACGGCCTAAAGTAAACATCAATAACATTTCAACCGACCATTTTCCAACCCCTTTAATTTGCACCAGCAAGTCGATGATCTCTTCATTGCTCATCGCCAGTAATTTTTTATCTGTGATTTTGTGTTCGATGCAGAAACTGGCCACATTTTGCACATAGCTAACTTTTGCATTGCTTAACCCAATGCCGCGCAAAGCGTCAAACGGGGTATCTAATACCTGTTGCGGTTTGGGTTCTTTGCCTTTGTATAATTCTAAAAACCGTTTAAATATCACTTTCGCCACTTTGGTACTCAATTGCTGACTGATGATACTCGCCATTATCCGCACCGGAATATTTGGATGCAGTTTTAATTCATGCACTTCTTCCCCGATAGTTTTGGCTAATTTTTTGTCTTTCTGCAAATGAGCAATGTATTCCATGCGGTTAAGTTAATTAATTTGCATACTGATGCAAAGAGAAATTCAAGTAACGGCAGACGGTTCACACACCATTGCCATACCGGAGATGAAGGTCACTTATCATAGTCACCACGGTGCTATTGAAGAAAGTATGCATATATATATCAAAGCCGGCCTCCATACCCTGCTATCCAACCCGCAACACATCACCCCGCTATCTATCCTCGAAATAGGCTTTGGCACCGGCCTCAACGCATTACTCAGTTTACGTGAAGCCAACGCACTACAACAACATATTCAATATACCGCTATTGAACCCTTTCCATTATCATCAACAGAGATAGCGCAGATTAATCATGGCAACCTGCTTTCGCTGCAGGAAGATTTTTTACACATACATCAGGCAAATTGGGAGCAGGATATTATTATCAATAAATATTTTTCGCTGAAAAAAATGAACCGCTCATTATCCCAACCCCTCAATATTTCTGCTGTGAATTGTATTTATTTTGATGCTTTCTCCCCTACAGTGCAGCCGGAGTTATGGACAAAAGCTGTTTTCGAAGAAATGTACCAGCTGTTGGTTACAGGCGGCATTCTTGTAACCTATTGCAGCAAAACCGTTGTTCGCAAGGCAATGGAAGCAGCCGGTTTTACCGTTACAAAAATAACTGGCCCATATGGAAAAAGAGACATAGTAAGGGCGGAGAAACGGAATAAGATGAGCTAACCATGCATCATAAGTTAGATACAAATTCTCAAAAGGGAAAGTGCCCCGTTATGAAGCTAATTTTAAGTAGCTTCAATCAAACAAAAGACAATGAGACGCAGCCAAGCCAATCTAACCATCTTAACCATCTTATTTTTTTTAACCCTTTCACTCCTCACCAAAGCCCAGAACAAAGACGAGCAGGCTATCCGAAATATTCTCGCTGCTCAAACCCAGCAATGGAACAAAGGAAATATTGAAGGTTTTATGAAAGGCTACTGGGAAAATGATAGCCTTTTATTTGTAGGGAAATCCGGGGCTAAATATGGCTACCAAAATACTTTACAGAATTATAAGAAAAACTATCCGGATACGATAGCCATGGGTAAACTGAGTTTTCATATACTAAAAGTACAGCAGCTCGCACCCGATTATTATTTTGTTTTGGGCAAATGGATGTTACACAGAAGTATCGGTAACCTAGATGGACATTATACATTGCTGTTCAGGAAGATGAACCAAAAATGGGTAATTGTAACCGACCATAGCAGTTGATGTAATATTTTGATCTATCGAACGACTTATCTATAAACAAAACTAAACTTCAGCATTATGACACTTATTATACTCGGCATTATCTTATTAATTGCCGGAATCGCCATCAGTAAACAGCAAAGGGAAGAACTGCATAAAGTAGCCAGCGCCATGCGAATTGCGGCATTGGCATTCATCGTCATCGGTGTTCTTACGGCCTGCATCAAGCAGATAGGTGCCGGGCAAATTGGTGTAAAATCTTTGTTTGGTAAAGTAGATGACCAGATCCTTACCAGTGGTTTGAACCTGGTGAACCCATTGGTTGATGTAAAAACAATCGATATTAAAACACAGAACTATACCATGAGTGGTATACACGATGAAGGCGATAAAGCCGGTGATGATGCCATACGCGTATTAACAGCAGATGGACTGGAAGTGGTGATAGACCTTACCGTTCTATATCGTGTAATCAGTACCGAAGCACCCAGGATTGTGAAAGAAACGGGATTGGATTACAGGGATAAAATTGTTCGTCCGCTTACCCGTACAAAGATCAGGGACAACTCGGTTTATTTTACAGCGATTGATCTTTACTCTACCAAAAGAGACCTTTTCCAGGGCCGGATTTTTAAAAGCATTGAAGAAGATTTTAAAAAACGGGGATTAGTACTTGAACAATTATTGGTGCGCAACATCACACTGCCTGCCACCGTAAAAGGATCCATAGAAGAAAAGATAAAAGCAGAGCAGGATGCACAGAAAATGGAATTTGTACTGCAAAAAGAAAAACAGGAAGCAGAACGTAAAAGAGTGGAGGCACAGGGTATAGCCGATTATCAGAAGATTATCAGTTCAGGCTTGGGCGATAAACAGTTACAGTATGAACAGATACAGGTCATGAAAGGGCTGATCACTTCACCCAATGCAAAAGTGATTATTATGGGCAGCGGAAAAACACCAGTGATACTGGATACAAAAGATGGGAAGAATTAATCACTGATTTCGCTGATTTTTATATGAACTATATTATCGTCATACATGCGCAGAATAAATTAGTATTAAGCTGAGCATGTATGGCCATACATTTAATATTCGTTTAAGCCTCCTGCCTGATTTGCGAAACCTGTGATCCCATTAATCTCGCAAAAACCAGGTGACCGCAAAAAACACCAATCACAGAAGAAAAAATATCGAGATAGTCAAATGTGCGCCCAAAAATGGGAATGAGCTGCAGGTACTCATTAAAGATTACTAATAACAAACCAAAATAACAGGTAAACGCCAGGTCTCGATGTGTTTCTAAACGAAAAAAACGTTGAAAGAATAAACAGGCGCCAAAGGGCAGTAAAAATGAGCCAACCAGGTTCGGTGCAAAGCCAACCAAAGGTTTTATCGAAGCCGGTATATGAACAAACGGACGGATAATAAATTTCACAGTCCAAATCAACAGGGTGCCTATAATCAGCATCCATTTTGAAACGTTTTTCAGGTACATGGGTTACATGGGTTTCATCCATGAAAATACACAAAAGCCTCTGCAATAGTTTATATCTATCAAAAGCTATTTTCCTGAAACGGGGATACTGCTGAAAAGTTACTTTTCAAAATCAATGGGCTTTCTCCATAAACGGATCACCCACCAGAGAAAGCCAATAAGGCTTGTCACAAACCATACATAAAAAAGAATATTACTAAGTGTAACCTGTTCATGAACGAAAGCATAATCATACATAATACCAAAGCTGGTATTAATAGCCATCCATAATAACCCCACGGCCAGGGTATTAATGATACGGGTAAGATATTCTTTAACGCCGGGTTCCACACAAACGATTGAAGGATGAAGTATTTCTTTACAAATTTCCGGAGCTATTGTTCTGATATCCTGTATTTCGATAAAAATTAATCAAAACTTTGGTTACTTGCCGCAGCCAGTTTCAATATGCGGTCAAACTGCGCAGGAGTCAGGTCGTTATAAAAATAATAAATCGGGTCAACTTTAATATTGTTCAGGTGTACTTCATAATGGCAGTGAGGGCCTGTGCTTTTTCCTGAATTACCTACATAACCTATCACTTCACCCCTTTTCACCATTTCACCTACCCTTGCTTTCACACGCACCATATGGCCATACAAGGTTTCATAGCCATAACCATGATTGATCACCACATGGTTACCAAAACCACCCGTACTAAACCCAGCATCTTTTACTCTGCCATCTGCTGTAGCATAAATAGGCGTGCCCATCGGAGCGGTAAAATCAAGTCCCCAATGCCCGCGCCTGTCTTTATACACAGGGTCTATCCGGTAACCAAAACCCGAAGCTACCCGTGTAAGGTTCTTATTGCTGATGGGCTGTATAGAAGGTATGGCTGCCAGTAACTTTTCTTTGTTCTTAACCATATTGGCAATATCATCAAAAGATTTCACCTGGTACGCTTCCCGCATAGAGAGGTTGTTTAACTGGGCCTGTATACTTTTCACCAATTCCGATTCACCCATACGCTGCACCAGTTTCACTTCTTTCTTTTCCTCAATGTCTTTGATACGGGCACTATCGGGTATGGGTTGCGACTGGAAGATAGATCGGTAAACATTGTTATCGCGGTTTTCAATCTCATCCATCTGCAGTTCCAGCTGTTTTATCCGCTCAATAAATACACTGTAATTCTCCTTCAGGTCATCATTCTGCTGACGCAGGAATTTTTCTTTTGGCGAATCAATGTATTGAAAAGCGATTACGAAAATCAAGAGCCCTGTAACGATTGAAGCGGCAATAAACCCGATTACCTGCAGCAGCCTTACCCGCAAAGGGGTATCCAGCTTTTCATAGCGCAACGTATGGGTGTTATAGTAGTATTTTACCTTTTTCATTGATAGCGTTACTTTTACAGGCAGGCAGGCTTAGTTGAATGGTCAGTTCCGGCTTACTTACAACGGACTCCTCACCATTGCCTACTCACAATTCACCCTCAAATCCTTACTTTTGTGCCCTTAAAAAGCTATCAAATATACTTTCTAACGACCTAACTATTTGTTTAAAATTTTGTTCCCGATAATGACCAGTGCCGAGATACGTCAACAGTTTTTAGATTTTTTTGCTTCCAAAGGGCATCAGATCGTGCCATCGGCACCCATCGTGGTTAAAAATGACCCCACCCTGCTGTTTACCAATGCCGGGATGAACCAGTTTAAAGATTATTTTCTTGGCAATAAAACCCCCGAGAGTAAAAGGGTGGCAGATACCCAAAAATGTTTACGGGTAAGTGGTAAGCATAACGATCTGGAAGAAGTAGGGGTTGATACCTATCACCACACCATGTTTGAAATGCTGGGCAACTGGAGTTTTGGTGATTACTTTAAAAAAGAAGCCATTGCCTGGAGCTGGGAGCTACTGACAGAAGTGTACAAATTAGATAAAGACCGTTTATATGTAACGGTTTTTGAAGGTGATGAAAAAGAAGGTTTACCCCGCGACGAGGAAGCCTACCAGGAATGGAAAAAAGTAATTGCAGAAAACCGGATACTCCTCGGCAATAAAAAGGATAATTTCTGGGAAATGGGCGATACCGGCCCCTGCGGCCCCTGCACCGAAATTCATGTGGATTGCAGAACCGATGAAGAAAGAAAAAAGGTTGATGGAAAAACATTGGTGAATAATGATCATCCACAGGTGATTGAAATATGGAATAATGTATTTATGCAGTTTAACCGCCTGAAAGATGGCAGTCTTGCCTTGTTACCGGCGCAGCATGTGGATACAGGTATGGGCTTTGAAAGACTGGTTCGTGTAATACAGGGGAAGCAAAGTAATTACGATACAGATGTTTTTACCGGCACCATTGCAGCCATAGAAAAGATCACGCAAAAAAAATATGATTACAGCAATAGTAAGGAGGCGGTTGCCTTTCGTGTATTATCAGATCATATCCGCGCCATTGCTTTTACGATAGCTGATGGGCAATTGCCCAGTAATAACGGTGCCGGCTATGTGATAAGAAGAATTTTAAGAAGGGCCGCACGCTACTATTATTCTTACCTGGATTATAAACAACCGTTATTGTTTCAATTGATGCCTTTGCTGGCGAAGCAGTTCGAAAATGTTTTTCCTGAATTAACCCAACAACTGGATTTTGTAAGTAAGGTTGTGAAAGAAGAAGAAGATGCATTTCTGAGAACCCTCGATAAAGGATTGAAACGAATAGATGATATTATTGCAACGTCCGGAAAACAAATTGAAGGAAAAGCTGCTTTCGAATTGTTCGACACATTTGGTTTCCCGATAGACCTTACCCGTTTAATTGCTGATGAAAATAATTTGCATGTTGACGAATCTGGCTTTGAAGTTGAAATGCAACAACAAAAAAACCGCAGCCGCGCCGCTGGTACCATTGATACCGAAGACTGGGTCGTACTCATAGCAACCGGGTTAAATGAATTTGTAGGCTACGACTCACTCGAAATAAAAACCAAAGTTGTTAAATACCGCAAAGTAAAAGCCAGGGGCAAAGAAGCTTATCAACTGGTACTGGAAGCCACCCCCTTTTACGCCGAAAGTGGCGGCCAGGTGGGCGATGCAGGAACTTTTGATTTTGATGGTGAGATCATACAAGTGATTGATACAAAGAAAGAAAACAACCTAATCATTCATTTTACCGAAAGCCTTCCTGTCAATATTCAATCTCATGTACTGGCTAAAGTAGATACCCTAAAAAGGCATTCAACAGAAGTGCACCATAGTGCCACACACTTATTGCACGCCGCTTTACGCAAAGTATTGGGAACACATGTGGCACAGAAAGGAAGCCTGGTTACTGATGAGCAGCTGCGTTTCGATTTCTCTCATTTCGCCAAACTCACTGATGAAGAAATTGTGCAGATAGAAACAATTGTTAATGAAAAGATCAGGGCCAATATTCCGGTACACTTAAAAGAAATGCATAAGGATGAGGCCATTGCATCAGGCGCCATGGCTTTGTTTGGAGAAAAGTATGGCGATACCGTTCGGGTAGTGATCATGGATCCCAAATATTCCATCGAATTATGCGGTGGCACCCATGTGGGATCAACAGGTGAGTTGGGCTTCTTCAAAATAAAACATGAAGCCGCTGTGGCTGCCGGTGTGCGCCGTATAGAAGCAGTCAGCGGTAAACCAGCAGAGAAACTCATCGCCGAACAATTTGATCAGATCCGTATCATTCGTGAAACACTTAAAGGCCCAAAAGAAATCAGCAAAGCGGTTGACTCACTGGTATCCGACAATACCGAATTAAGAAAACGGATTGAAAGTCTTGAAGCCAAACAACTCATCGCTATAAAAAATGAATTACTCCAAAAAAAAGAAACGATAAACGGTATTTCATTTATTGGCGCTATTGTAGAAGTAAGCAATGCAGATAACCTGAAGAAATTATGTTTTGAATTAAAAAATGACTTAACCAACTACGTGGTTGTATTGGCCGCAGCAATTGATGGCAAAGCGCAGGTAGCCGTTTTATTAGATGAGGCGGTAAGCACAGCTAAAAATTTAGAGGCCCCAAAGATCATTAAAGAACAAATTGCCGGGTTAATCAAAGGCGGTGGGGGTGGACAAAAAACCTTAGCTACTGCAGGTGGAACCGATGCAAGTAATTTACAGCAGGCGATTGAAAAAGTAAAAGCATTACTCACTTAATAATTCGCACTTCTGTATCCCCGATTCCTGAAATTGATTTATCTTTTCTAAAAATCAGGCTGGGTATGATCGGTAATATTTTTTCTAAAAACAAACTGGTTATCCTTTATGGCGCATCACTCGCCGGCATCCTGCTATTATTAAAATGGCTGGAGTTTCGGTTCGTGATCATAGACCATGCTTTTGAAGTATATATCGGCGCCATTGCCTTAATCTTTACAACCCTGGGTATCTGGCTGGCCATCAAACTCACCATGCCAAAGATTAAAACCATCATTATTGAAAAGGAAGTGTACCTGGCAAAACCTCCTGAAGGTTTTATTCCTGATGAAAATTTTTTACTGAAAACCGGTATCAGCAAACGGGAGTGGGAAGTGCTTCAATTGATAGCTGAGGGATTAAGTAACCAGGAAATCGCTGCGCGTTTATTTGTATCACTTAACACCATTAAAACCCATTCTTCCAATCTATTCGAGAAATTAGATGTGAAAAGGAGGATACAGGCAATTGAAAAAGCAAAAAGCCTGGGCTTATTACCATGATACATTCATTCCTTTGGGTGAAAAATGATATCCTTCTTAAAAATCACCCGAAAGTATGAGTGCAAAATCAACACCAGGCCCCAATTTTACTGTCATCTAATAATCAAAAACAACCAAATGAAAAAGACCATACTTATTTGCGGATTGATTGCCGGGCTGATCAGTACCTCCTTATTCATTGGCCTGATGATACTTGGCAAGGCCGGTGATGAAGATTTTAAAAACGGGATGCTCTATGGGTATACACTCATGATCCTCGCGTTTTCACTCATTTTTGTAGGCACCAAAATTACCAGGGATAAATACAATGGGGGCGAAATATCATTTGGCAAAGCATTCCGCGTTGGATTATATATTACCTTGATCGCATCTACCATTTACGTCATCGTATGGTTAATAGATTACCATTTTTTTAATCCTGATTTTGCAGAAAAATATGGGGCACATATCCTTGAAAAATTAAAAGCATCTGGTGCCAGCCAGGCAGAGATAACCAAACAAAGTGGAGAGATGGTGCGTTTCAGCGAAATGTACAAGAACCCGTTATTTAATGTACTTATGACCTATTCCGAAATTCTTCCGGTGGGATTGATCGTTTCACTGATCAGTGCAGGGATCCTGAAAAGGAAAACAGCAATACCGAAGCAGGCAATAAACTAAGAGAAACGGGTTTATTTAACTTATTCAAGTCCATTCCTGATAAAAACAGGCACCCTTCTATCATCGGTTGTAAAGAAGCAGAAAACAAAATAATTTTGTCGCACTGTTCCCAGGTGGGTGCCCGATCACCCATTATTTTTTTAGACTGACTGATCATCAATGAGTTAAAAACTTAAAATACCATCCTGGGAATACTTAAAGTTTTTGCGATGCTACTGGTCTCTCAAATCATTAACCTTTTTTAACATTTCCGAATAGTTTCGTATTTGAAAAATTAATTAGATTTGATCTACTAATAAATTCGTACACCAAAATCTTACCGTTATGTATATCAAAATTTTACCTGTAGCGTTATTGGCACTCTTACTTACCGGCTCGGCCACAGCCCAGAC
>JANXUL010000217.1 GCA_025356235.1 Bacteroidota bacterium | reverse complement strand
AATTGAAGGACGTACTTCTTTACATAACGTATATCATCCTTTAACCGATGCGCTTATCATCACCGCAGGAGAAGAGATTTCTTCTGAAGATGCAAAAGCCATTGAAGAAGCCGGGATTGAAACTGTAGAGATCCGTTCGGTATTAACCTGCGAAAGCAAACGTGGAGTGTGTGTGAAGTGTTATGGTAAGAATCTGGCAACAGGATACCTTGCACAAAGAGGGGATGCCGTTGGTATCATCGCCGCGCAATCTATTGGTGAGCCGGGTACACAGTTAACCCTCCGTACTTTCCACGTGGGTGGTGTTGCGGGTTCGGCTTCTGTAGAATCTACTTTACAGGCTAAGTTCGATGGTACACTCCAGTTCGATGGCTTGCGTACGGTTGACACTGTTAATGCGGAAGGCACGAAAGTGAAGATCGTTATCGGCCGTACAGGTGAGGTAAGGATCACGGATGTGAAGAACGACCGTTTACTCATTACCAATAACGTTCCATATGGTGCTACTTTGAATATCAAAGATGGTACACAGGTTAAAAAAGGTGATGTGATCTGTACATGGGATCCGTTCAATAACGTTATCGTTGCGGAACTGGTTGGTAAAATCAAATTCCAGGATGTTCTTGATGGTATCACTTACCGCGATGAGTCTGATGAACAAACAGGACACCGTGAGAAAGTGGTTATCGAAACAAAAGATAAAACCAAAATACCAACCATTATTGTTGAAGGAAAAGATATCAAACAATATAACCTTCCGGTAGGCTCACACATTGTTATTGAAGAAGGAGAAGATGTAAGGGCAGGACAGGTATTGGTTAAAATACCACGTGTATTAGGCAAGCTCCGCGATATCACAGGAGGTCTGCCACGTGTAACAGAATTGTTTGAAGCACGTAATCCGGGCAACCCAGCCATTGTTTGTGAGATTGATGGTGTAGTAGCATTTGGTAATGTGAAACGTGGTAACCGTGAGATTATCGTAGAATCAAGAGATGGTATGGTGAAGAAATACCTAGTACCATTGACAAGACAAATTCTTGTTCAGGATGGCGATTTCGTAAAAGCCGGTACGCCAATGTCTGATGGACAGATCGCACCTGCGGATATCTTAACTATCAAAGGACCGTTTGCCGTACAGGAGTACGTTGTGAATGAGATCCAGGAAGTATATCGTTTACAGGGGGTACGTATTAACGACAAGCACATTGAAGTGATCGTTCGCCAGATGATGAAGAAAGTTGAGATTGTTGATGCAGGAGATACTAAATTTCTGGAAGAAGACCTGGAGGACCGCTTTGATTTTATTGAAGAGAACGACAGAATTTACGATAAGAAAGTAGTTACCAATGGTGGTGAAAGCAGTAAAATGAAAGCCGGACAAATCATTACTTTACGCGAATTGAGGGAAGAGAATTCCATCCTCCGCAGAAGCGATAAGAAACTGGTGGAAGTAAGGGACGCAAGCCCTGCTACTGCAACACCTGTGTTACTGGGTATTACCAAAGCTTCCCTGGGTGTACAAAGCTGGATATCAGCTGCATCTTTCCAGGAAACGACCAAGGTATTAAGCCAGGCAGCCATACAGGGTAAAACAGATATGATGCTGGGTCTGAAAGAGAACGTAATTACTGGTCACCTGATACCGGCTGGTTCAGGACAAAAAGAGTTCGACAACATGATCGTGGGTAGCAAAGAAGAGTACGAAGTACTGTCGAGCACCCGCGAAGCGATGAGCTTTGATGATGACGAATAAAGACCTCTGATTACGCTGATTTTGATATGATTAATATGAAGTAGGAAGTGAAAACTTCCTACTTTTTTTAACATCTTGATCAGGTCAATCTCCAATAAATTTGTAATAGCTTATCATATAAGGCATATAAATAATCATATTAATCTGTGATTTAATTCTAATAATCTGCGATTCATGAAAAATTTTACACTTGGGTTGAATGTTGTATTGGTTTTAGCGGTGGCAGTGTTATTTTATTTGCATTTTGCTTCACCCCCACAAAACAATGTAACAACGAATACGACAAAAACGGTTCCCAACGGAAGTTTCAAAATAGCCTATTTTGAAAGTGATTCCATTCAATCGCAATTTGTTTATTTCAATGAGGTCAGGGCCGAACTGCAAACCAAAGACCAGGCGAATGCTAAAATATTAGGTGACCTGAAAAGTACGTTTGCTTCTAAATACCAGGAGTTTCAAAAAATAGCCCCGTCTTTATCACAGGCGGAACTGGCGAGCAAGCAACAGGACCTGATGCAGATGGAAAAAGTTTTTCAGGGCAAGGAAAAAATGATGAGTGATGAATTTGAAGACCAGAAGTTCAAAAGGTTGCAGGATGTAAAAAAGAAGATAGAAGACTATCTGAAAGAATATAATAAGGATAAAGGATATGCCTTTATTTTTTCCAGTTCACCCGACCTGATGTATTTGAAAGACAGCCTTTATGATATTACCCCAGATGTGATAAAAGGACTGAATATTCTTTACAAGAAGAAGAAATAAAACTTCAATCATATTTATTATCTTCATCCTGCTATAAAAGGCGGGATTTTTTATGAATAATACACCCTCGTTTAAACCCACATTAGGCCTGTTCGATGCAACGATGATCGTTGCAGGAAGTATGATCGGCTCTGGTATTTTTATTGTGAGTGCCGATATTACCCGCAATGTAGGTAGTGCGGGATGGTTAATCGTTGTCTGGCTGATCACCGGTTTCATGACCCTTACTGCTGCCATGAGTTATGGCGAGTTAAGTGCCATGTTTCCAAAAGCCGGCGGCCAATATGTGTATCTTAAAGAATCATACAATCCGCTTACTGGATTTTTGTATGGATGGAGTTTTTTTGCAGTGATACAGACAGGTACCATCGCCGCAGTAGGTGTGGCATTTTGTAAGTTTGCGGGATATTTTTTTCCAGCCCTCGAATTAACCGATGCAAATATCCTTTTCAGCATTGGCAGTATAAAAATATATATTGCGCAATTAGTATCTATTCTGTTAATCATCTTTCTTACGTACATTAATACCCGCGGAATTAAAGGTGGAAAACTCATCCAAACAACTTTTACCGTAACTAAATTATTGTCGCTGTTTGGTCTTATTGTTTTTGGCTTTATTATGGCGAAAGGTGATGTATGGCATGCCAACTGGGCCGATGCCTGGCATATGCAGAAAATGACTACTAGCGGCGGTACGGGAATTGATTCAACAATCATCATGCCTTTGATTGGTGCTGCAGCTGTAGGTGCTATTGCTGCATCTATGGTAGGATCAATTTTTAGCAGTGATGCGTGGAACAATGTGACGTTTATCGCGGGAGAAATCAAGAACCCTAAAAAAAATATCGGGCTTAGTTTGTTTCTTGGAACACTGATTGTTACCATTATTTATGTTTCCACCAATCTCATGTACTTAAGTGTAATGCCTTTACATGATATTGCTTTTGCAAAAGCCGACAGGGTTGCTGTAGCTGCATCTAATGTGATCTTTGGGAATGTGGGTACTTATGTGATAGCTATTATGATTATGATCTCCACTTTTGGTTGTAATAATGGATTAATACTGGCTGGTGCACGGGTTTATTATACGATGGCGCAAGATGGTCTTTTTTTTAAAAAAGCGGGTACTTTAAATAAGAATGCGGTACCTGAATGGGCATTGTGGGCACAATGTATTGTGGCTTCCCTCTTATGCTTGAGTGGCAAATACGGCGACCTCCTGGATATGGTATCGTTTATCGTAGTGATCTTTTATGTATTAACCATTGGTGGAATATTTATCCTTCGTAAGAAAATGCCGGATGCAGAAAGACCATACAGGGCATTTGGTTATCCTGTATTACCGGCTATTTATATGATTATGGGTATTGCTTTTTGTGTATTGCTCATTATTTATAAACGGGATTATACATGGCCAGGTCTGATTATTACATTGATAGGTATTCCATTGTATTATCTTGCAGTGAGTAATTCTAAAAAAATAGCCTGATGATTTTTGAAAAACTATTCTCAAATTTTTCAACACTCAAAGTAGTCGTCGTTGGCGATGTGATGCTGGATACCTATTGGTGGGGAAGCGTAGACAGGATATCTCCCGAAGCACCTGTACCTGTTGTGGCATTGAAAAGAAAAGAACTCAGGGTAGGCGGTGCGGCCAATGTAGCATTGAATACGGTATCTCTCGGTGCACAAACCTCCGTTATTTCTATTATCGGCGATGATAAGGATGGAGATGACCTCCTGCAATTATTAACAGATAATAAAATTGACACTTCTTATATCATCTCTTCTTCCAAACGCATCACCACCAATAAAACCCGTGTGATGAGCCGTAACCAGCAAATGATGCGGCTAGATGCAGAAATAACAACCGACATTGATACAGAACTGGAAAAAGAATTATTGCAAAAAGTAAAAACCTATTTTACAGTGCATAAACCAGATGTGTTGGTATTTGAGGATTATAACAAAGGCCTCCTAACAGAAAACCTGATTACTCAACTGATCAAATTATGTAAGGAATATAATGTAGTAACCACTGTAGATCCAAAAAGGAAAAATTTTTTATCATTTAAAGGGGTAACTATTTTTAAGCCTAACCTTAAAGAAGTCAAAGAAGGGTTAAACCTTTTAACAGATGCGATTGACCTGTTTTCTTTAAAAGAGATGCATAAGATATTACAGCAACATTTGCATCATGATATTTCATTCATCACTCTTTCAGAAAAAGGGGTATTTTACCAGCAGGGCGATGATGTAAAAATCGTCCCTACCCATATCCGTAATATCGCTGATGTAAGCGGGGCCGGCGATACAGTAATCGCAGTAGCTTCACTCGTATATGCTGCAACCAAAGACATGCACCTTGCCGCAGAAATGGCAAATATCGCCGGCGGTTTAGTTTGCGAAGAAGTGGGTACGGCAGCCATTAATAAAGAAAAATTATTGCAGGAATGTGAATTGTTATTGGGGGAATGAGGGATTGTGAATGGTGAGTAGGCAATAGTGAGTATCTATCCGTATTGTTTTATTTTTTTTTAATATCTTTTACTACGATTCATTACTGCCTACTCACCATTCACGATTCCCCCTCCCTATATAGACAACATCCAACAAATTCCTCCCCACCTTAAACCTTCTCTAACAATTGCTGGTTATTATTCGATTTTTTCAGTTGACGAAATGGCTACTTTCGATTGTCTAAAACAGGGGAATAAACAGATATGTCAAATTTTACTATAGTTATACATGGGGGAGCGGGCACAATCTTAAAAGAAGATATGACATCTGAGCTGGAGCTCGCTTATTTTGATGGGCTGCAGCAGGCTTTAAATATCAGTTACGCGGTGCTGGCAGAAGGCGGTACAGCCGTTAATGCGGTAAAAGCAGCATTGGTACTTTTGGAAGATAATGTACTATTCAACGCAGGCCGCGGTTCAGTATTTACCAAAAAAGGCGTACAGGAAATGGATGCGGCGATCATGGATGGTACTGATTTGTCGGCAGGTGCTGTTGCAGGCGTTCGCAATGTGCGTAATCCGATTGAACTGGCAACTGAAGTAATGCGCAACAGTAACCATGTTTTTTTGAGCGGAAAAGGCGCAAATGATTTCGCAATCAAACAAGGCGTAAAATTAGAGCCTGATGAATTTTTCTTCTCCCAGTTCAGGTATGATCAATGGAAAGCAATACGCGATTCTGATAATTATTCCCTCGATCATACCAACCACCACCTGGAAGAACTCATGCGCGATAAAAAATTCGGCACGGTTGGTGCAGTAGCATGTGATATGCATGGCAACCTTGCGGGAGGAACATCAACGGGTGGAATGACCAATAAAAAATATGGCCGAATAGGGGACAGCCCAATGATCGGATCAGGTACCTATGCCAATAATAAAACCTGCGCCATCAGTTGTACAGGTCATGGTGAGATGTTTATACGCAGTGTGGCCGCTTATGATGTAAGTTGTTTAATGGAATATAAGGGCCTTAGCTTACAGGAAGCCATGGACATTGTGGTAAACGAAAAACTTTTGAAAATGCAGGGTGAAGGGGGAATGATTGGAGTAGATGCCCAGGGTAATGCCGCCATGATATTTAATAGTGCAGGGATGTACCGGGGCACAAGAAATAGTAAAGGCATAAATGAGGTTTCCATTTATAAATAATTATATTTGGTACAGGTAACACACATGAGAAAATGGAAAGGGCTACTTTTGTAGCTCTTTTTTGTGCCACAGTGGGGATGCTAAAGCAGCCTGAACGTATTTAAGTTAATGTATGAAAAAATATGCAGTAATAGTGGCGGGTGGCAGCGGACAAAGAATGAGGACTGATATGCCTAAACAATTCCTATTATTACATCAAAAGTCTTTATTGTGGTACACGCTGCATACTTTTCTTACAGTGTTTGATGATCTGCAAATTATACTGGTATTACCTAAAAATAATATTGAAGAAGGTGAAAAAATATGTAAAGATCTTGGCTCTGAGAAAAGGGTGGTAATTACTGAAGGAGGCATTACCCGTTTTCATTCTGTGCAGAATGGGTTACAATATATAACCGAACCCTCAATTGTATTTGTACATGATGGGGTTCGCTGCCTGGTGACGAAAGAACTTATCCAACGTTGTTATCATCAGGCAATAACAAAAGGGAGTGCCATACCGGCTGTAACGGCTACAGATAGTATCCGGATGATAGATGATGAAGACCATCATGTGATTAACAGAAATAATATCCGCATCATACAAACCCCGCAAACATTCCAAAGCCATATTCTCCTTCCCGCATTTGAACAACCCTATGATGATAATTTTACTGATGAGGCAACTGTGGTGGAAGCCTCCGGTGAATTGGTTTATCTGATAGAGGGTGATTATAACAATATCAAAATCACCAGGCCAGTTGACCTGTTGATTGCCGAAAAAATTCTTTCCGAACGATCAGCGTTTGAATAAACGCAATGGCCAGGGCAGGCCGTTGTAATGGTAATGAAAATAAGGCTGGGCAATAGCCCCAAATGTTTCATAAAAATGTTTTACACCTGGTAATTCCGATCCTTCAAAATCAAATAACAAATGCTGCCCGGTAAATTCCCTGATAACCCGCTCCAATAAAAAATGATTGGCTTCTTTATGTCGCCCTTCATGGGTTGTTGTATTCATTAAGTTATATATACGTTTCCTGTCTTTCAGGAAGATGGCAGTTGCCAAAATATGCTTGTTCTTATCAGTAACTATGCGGGTAAAGGATTGGCCTTTTTTTTGTAATAATAAGCATAGGCCCTTAAATTTTTCGTAATCATTTTCAGTTACATGCCGCATCCTTTTACTGTAATAGGTTTTATATAATTCGATGGCATATTCACTATCGCCTTCTTCGTAACAAAGTGGGCCGGCTTTTCTGATATTTTCTTTAAGATCTGATTTGTAATGAGATTGTATACTAGTATAGTTTTGCGACAGATCAATAATTAAATTGGTTCGTTGAAAAGACTGTGTGATAGTTTGTATAGGTTGGTTCGAGAAATTAAAATGGATATCTGCAAATAAATAAAATGCATGGATGGCTGTGAGTATTTCTGATAGATCAACCTGCGCAATATTGCCACTAATTCCAAGTTGTTGGATAAATGCCGGAGTATAACCATAGCGGATACCGTACTTTCTTTTCCAGGGCAAAGGCATTACAGCTTTATAATCATCAATAATAAGCCCATGCCAGTTTTCAGACATGGCATCGAGATAGACGGTAGATGAATAGATCAAACCATTGGCACTTTCATTGACACATTTATCCCATTTTTTTTTATCAAGCTGGGTTGCAGGTAGTATGTGAAGCAGGCTTTTCATCAGGAGGTAAAATAATCAATATATGGTAATGATTTTTCTTTGGAAATCTGGGGGATGTTTTTTCAACACTGAAAAATAAAACATAAATAATTCACTGAGTTTTATTTCCCCTTGCCTGATAAAATAATCCGAAGAGTATGCATCATGATCTTGAAATCGAGGAGGAGTGAGGCATTTTCGATATAGATGAGATCGTAGGCCATTCTTTCAGTCATCTCATTCACATTCGATGCATAACCGAACTGCACCATGCCCCATGAGGTAAGTCCTGGTTTTACTTTTAACAGGTAGCGGTAATATGGCGCTTGTTTCATCACGAGGTCAATATATTGTTTTCTTTCGGGCCTTGGGCCTATTAAACTCATATCTCCTTTAATAATATTCCATAATTGCGGTAATTCATCCAATCGCCATTTTCGCATCACTTTACCCCAGCTGGTAATACGGGGATCATTATCGATTGATAAAGCTGGCCCATTTTTTTCTGCATCCGCTACCATACTCCTGAATTTGTAAATGATGAAGGGTTTGCCTTTATACCCAATTCGTTCCTGGCTGTATATGACGCTTCCTTGTGAAGATAACCAGGTCCTTACTGCGATAAACAGTAAAAAAGGACTTAACATAAGCAGGCTGGCTATGGATAGCAACAAATCAATCAGTCTCTTTACATTTTGTTGCCGTGGAGATAAAACACTGCTTTGTATATCAATCAACATAGCCCCTAACACGTTATTGGTTTTTACAGAACCTGCCAGTATATCCAATGTATCGGGAACGAGTTTGATGTCAACATCTTTTTCAGTTAATTCATTCACCAGGGTTTCTGTTAACTGTGACTGGTTTTTTTCCAGTGACAGAATTACTTTTTCAATATGATATTCATCTATCACTTTACTTAAGTCAAGGGTACTTCCCAGGTTAGGTATCCATTTGCTTAGGCCGTTCTTACTGTCGTTATCAACCGTCATAAACCCTAATGTTTTAAATCCGAGGTATTTAAAATTTTTATTCAATTCTTTATAGAGCTTAACGGCATGCGCGTTGTTGCCTACGATCAGCGTATTAAAAAAAATATCACCTTTAATCAGGGATTTCTTTACCAGTCGAAGGAGGAAACTTCTTCCGGCAAAAACAAGGATGAATTGCAGCCCATAATAGATAGTCAGTAAACTGATAGTATTGATGCCAAGATCGGCAGGTATCATAAACAATACCAGTGCACCAATAAAAGTATATACCAGTGTAGAGGTTAATTCATTCAACCTCGACTTCTCATACAATGACCTGTGATAACTGCCGGCAAATGCATAAAACAGTACCCAGCCTGCCGAAAATAAGAGTGCCTGTTCAAAAAGGTGTTGGTTAATACTGAGCGACCGGATTACTTTGGTAAAAATGAGCCAGGTAATTACAGAAAAAATGTAATCGCTGATGATGTACCGGGTTATGTTCTTTTTTCGGTCACTCATTGGGTTTAACAAGGATGCTGGTATTGTTTATTTTGTCTAATATCTGGTGTGCAACTTCCATAGCGAGGAAGCCATCTATTTCACTAACGATAGTAGGTTTGTTATTGACAATGGAATCAACAAAAGCTTCCAATTCCAGTTTGATCGCATTCAACGGTTGAATAGTGGGACTTGCAATAGCAATGGTTTTCTTGCCGTTTTGTGTTTCAATATCAAATGAGAAAACATTGGTATCGGTTGGTTGCTTAAGTTTAATGATCTCTGTTTTCTTTTCAAGGAAATCAATACCGAGATAAGCATCTTTCTGAAACAAACGCATCTTGCGCATTTTTTTCATACTGATACGGCTACTGGTTAAATTGGCAACGCATCCGTTATTAAATTCTATTCGTACGTTAGCTATATCGGGTGTTTCTGTCATCACCGCTACCCCGCTGGCCGAAATATTCTTTACATCACTTTTAACCAGGCTAAGAATGATATCAATATCATGTATCATCAGGTCGAGTATTACACTTACTTCTGTACCCCTTGGATTAAACTGTGCCAGCCTGTGCACCTCAATAAACATAGGATTGAGATTCATGTTTTTAATGGCCAGGTATGCGGGATTGAAACGTTCTACATGTCCTACCTGCATTTTAATATTCGCTTCCCTCACCATGCTTACCAGGTCGCGGCCTTCCTGAATGGTATTGGCCAATGGTTTTTCAACAAATACATGTTTGCCTTTACGGATAGCCTGCATACAAATGCTGAAATGTTGGTCAGTAGGGGCGATCACATCAATGATATCGCAGGCATCCATTAATTTATCCTCATCCATGTACCGCTTTAAACCGTATTGTTCGGTTACAGCTTTGGCATTGTCATTATTCGGATCAAAAAAACCAACCAGTTTCACGCCCTCGATTTCTTTCCAGTTATTTAAATGGAATTTGCCCAAATGACCTACTCCAAAAACACCTACTTTCAACATAGCAATAGCTTTATTTAGAAAGGGTAAATATAATTATTACTCGGGCTAAACCCGCCTGGGTAACAATATGTGGATATTCTATTCGGTATCGGTTTACTCAGGCAAACATATCATAATCCTTTATATGGGTAAGCTGACTGGTATTAAATAACGTTTTCTCGCAAGCCAGGGTATGTGGCAGCTCATAATGGAAAAAGAATTCCATGGTATGTATCTTACTTTGATAAAAGATCGCAGAATTTGAACTGAAATCCTTTTCGGCAAGTTTTTTTGAAGCCGCAAACGCCTGTTTCAGCCATTGCCACCCGATAACAATATAACCGACCATTTCCATGAAAACAGATGCATCGGCTAAATACCTGTCAATTTCCCCTTTTACGGCAAATTGTCCAAGGTGTTGCAATACAGAGCCCATTCGGGTTAGTTCAGCTTCCAATATGATCGAATAAGAGGCCAATGCGGGATAAGTTGCCGCTTTAATAATGGTATCCTGAATGGCTTCCTGTAATAATTCAAGAACCCTTCCTTGCTGCATGGTTACTTTCCGGCCTAACAGGTCCAGCGATTGAATGCCGGTGGTACCTTCATAAAGTGACATGATCTTAAGGTCGCGATAATGCTGTTGCACAGGGAAATCAGTTGTAAAACCATATCCACCTAATATCTGAATAGCCAATGCTGCAGAACGGCTGCCCTGCTCCGATGAATACGTTTTTACAATCGGAGTTAAAATCTCCAGCAATAAAAAATATTTTTCTTTTTCTTCTCCCGTGGTGGCATGAGTAAGATCATACAACCGGTTACATTCCATGCCCAGTGATAATGCACCTTCAGCGATGGATTTTTGGGTAAGCAGCATCCGCTGCACATCCGCATGGTTAATAATAAGTGTGGGCGGTTTGGACGGATCTTTTTCATTGGCCAATCTGCCCTGTGGCCTTTCCATAGCATATTGCAGCGAAGCCTGATATGCGGCCATGGCAACAGATGCGGCACTTTGTCCAACACTGATCCGTGCACCATTCATCATGTGAAACATATAGGTGAGCCCCTTGTGCGGTTCGCCTACAAGAAAGCCGCGGCAATCATCATTATCACCAAAAGACAAATGCGTGGTGGAATAACCACGCTGCCCCATTTTTTGAAAATCACCGGCACAGTATACATCATTGTAAATAAGGCTGCCATCGGCTTCCGGACGAAATTTTGGGATGATAAAAAGTGAAATTCCTTTCACGCCAGCAGGTGCCCCATCAATCCGTGCAAGGGTAAGGTGTATAAAATTCTCGCAGGCTTCATGCTGCCCCCCGGAGATGAATATTTTTTGCCCCTTCACTTTATAATAACCTTTATCAGTGGGAGTAGCGGTAGACGTTATATCAGAAAGCGAACTGCCCGCCTGGGGCTCTGTCAATGCCATAGTACCCTGCCAGCGGCCCTCAAAAATGTTAGGTACATAGGTGGCAATTTGTTCAGCACTGCCAAAGCTTGTAATCAACCCTGCGGCGCCCGAAGAAAGTCCTATGTATCCTTCTATGCCATTATTAGCGGCCTGGAACAAATGATGCCCTGTACTGAATATCATCTCGGGCAATTGAAGCCCTCTATGTTCGAATAAAGCACTGCCACCGATCCAGTGTTGTTCTGCGGCTTTGCGGATGATTGTTTTTAATTGGGGATGGGTAATAACACCGCCTTTCCCATCATACTTTGCCGGTGCCTCATCCATTTCTTTGAAGTAAGGGAACATTTCCTGCTCTGCTAATTGTTTGGCTGATTCAATAATCATCCATGCCTGTTCTGCATCTAAATGAGCGAAATGCGCATGCGTAAATAATTCTTCAATATGATGAACATCAAACAACAAAAACCGCAAATGCTCCATACTTGTAAAACGTGCCATAGGAAAGTAATTAGTTTTGTAAACTGTTTCTTTTCATGATTAGATCATCGAATTAATATTTTAAACAACCAGGCTGATCAGATCGGCTACATATGCAGGCTTGTCAGCATCTTCCAGTTCGATAATGCAGGTCAGAAATATTTTCACTGAACCATTAGGCTGCTTTTCCGCACCTGTGAAATTTGCCTGAAGCCTTATCCTGCTGCCCACTGTTACGGGCGTAATAAAACGTGCTTTGTTGATCCCATAATTATAGAAGGAATTTACATTCTCAATGGTGATCAGCTGATAAAAAAATTGAGAAACCAGCGACATGCTCAAATAACCATGAGCAATGGTTTTGCCACCGGGTAAAATGGCTTTTACTTTTTCAACATCTACATGCACCCATTGAAAATCCAAAGTAGCTGAAGCAAAATTATTGATCATCTCCTGCGAAACCGTTAACCATTCACTGGGGCCGACAGATTTACCTACATGATTCGTGATATCCGCGAGGCCATTAATGAGTAAAGGTTTTGAACTGCCTGTTTGTTTCGTTTCGGTATTAATATTTTTTTCATTTGGTATCGTGTACTGGCTGGCATCTTCATTCCAGTCGCCTACCTTTACAATGGCTTTTCCAATAACTTTTCGGTTCATAATATCGTCCACAGCCTGCGCTGCTTCTTCCAGCCTGTATATTTTATGAATAGGTTGTTTGATCTTTCCAGCCCGTAACCATTGTAATAATTCGCCAAGGTTCTGCAAACTCTGTTTGGGTTCTTTTTCTGCAAAGCTTCCCCAGAAAACACCCATAACGGAACAACCTTTCAGCAGAGCAAGGTTAAAGGGGAGTTGTGGAATTTCACCAGAGGCAAACCCAACAATTAAATAGCGGCCCTTCCAGGCGATGGACCGTAAAGCCTGCTCTGCTAATTTTCCGCCGACAGGATCGTAGATAAGATCTACGCCTTTATCGCCCGTTATCTCTTTTATCCGGGAACGCAGGTCTTCTGTGCTGTAGTTGATAAGGTATTCTGCACCTTTTTCTTTACACAGCATTAATTTGTCATCAGATGAGGCCGCCGCAATTACTGTTGCACCCATTAGTTTGCCCAGTTCAACGGCTGCAATACCTACGCCACCTGCCGCGCCCATAACCAATAATGTTTCACCGGCTTTTAATCCGGCCCTGTCTTTTAAAGCATGATAAGAAGTTCCGTAATTATATAAAGTAGAAGCCGCGGTTATAAAATCCATATCTGGTGGGATAGGGAATACCCTTTTTGCATCTACTGCAACTTCTTCGGCAAATCCGCCCCATCCGCAAAGGGCGAGAACACGGTCGCCTGTTTTTATATGTGTAACCCCGGCTCCGGTAGCAATAACGATACCCGACACTTCGCCACCGGGTGCAAAAGGAAGCGGAGGTTTAAACTGGTATTTATTTTGAATGATGAGTGCATCAGGAAAATTTACACCACAGGCTTTTACTGCTATTAGTACTTCATCATCTTTAATAGAAGGAGTAGCCGTATCCTGTAATACCAGTGTATCAGGCAAACCATAATTAATACATAGTACTGCTTTCATTGTGGCCAATTTTTAACCGTAATGACTGAATTTACAATGATTCAAGGAAAACGAGCTGTTCTGTTTATTTTTTTTAGGGTATGTAAGAAGCTGTTTGAGTTAAATAAATAAAAAGAGTTATTGGGAGGGTAGTAGAATAAAGTTTGGAAGCCAGTCGTTGAGTAATTAATGACTAAAAAAACCACCTTTTCAACTGACTTCCAGTGGCAAATTATAGAAAGTTTACTGAATGTGAAGCGAAAACCCAAATGGGAG
>JANXUL010000205.1 GCA_025356235.1 Bacteroidota bacterium | reverse complement strand
TGTTAATAAGCTTTTGGCAACGTTTTTGGTCTATCAGGTATCATAACTGAATACTATAACTGAAACGTATGCGACCTATTGTAAACGGGATACAAAAACTGCTTAAACAAAAATTAAACATTTACCCCACCAAATTAACACAAACCGACCTGAAAAAGGACCTGGACCTTGTTGACTGGGAAATGTTATACCTCTTAAATGCCATTGAGCAAACCTGGCACATATCACTCGCGCTGAATGATATGGATAATATGGAACATTTATTGGCGGTCGTAAAAAAACAGGTTTCCGCCACTGCATTACGTAGCAATCATTGAACGTTTTGTCCATATTCATTTATTCCGGCATTAAAAATCACGTAATGAATAGAGATTAATTTCCTCCGCTAGGTGGGTTATTCAGGTAATTATTATCGTCCTCCTTTGTTTTTTTAAATTCCAGTTTGCCAAACTTGTAACTAAAGCTAATGCCGAATGAACGGTATGGAACGCTTCGTACATTATATGAAGAATAATTTTGTGTAGTAACCGTTGTCACCTGCGGAATATATTGATTAAAAGGATTGGTAGCTGTAAAACCAATACTTGCTTTTTTGTTCAGGAAGAATTTCCTGAATGCAAACGTATAGGCAAAGAATTGCGGTTGCTTACCCTGGATATTATTGACGGAAGTATTATAATTTACAAACCCTTCCAACACCAAATTACGTGGCAATTGATAAGTTGCATTAAGGTTAATACGCCCATCCAACCCATCTGTAGTGCTGTTTGCATTCAACTGATTAACCACATGCCTGTTTGAAATAAAAACATTGGTTCGCAGGTTCAGATTCTTTATTAAAGGCAGGGAACCTGATATGCTGATACCAGACCTGTTCTCCAAACCAATATTTAAGCGGGTGGATACAGATACATTAGTATACACAGAATCACCGATTTTAAAATTTGGATAAAATGTAGTGTATGGTTTAATATCATGGCTGTTAAACCTCGAAACCAGCGAAATATAAATACTTCCTCCATTATCAAAAGACCTGTTGAAACCCAATTCAAAATTATCACCTATTTCAGGTTGCAGCAAAGGATTGCCTGTACTGATATTATACGGATCGGAAAGGTTGAGAAAAGGATTGATCTCCCGGTAATCGGGTCTTTCTATCCTGTGACTGTAAGCCAGTTTCAGCGTTTTACCATTATCAAAATTATGCGATAAAATAACTGATGGCACAACCGTATTATAAGAAGGGATGGAAGTACCGGGAAAGTCGATCTTAGTATCAGTATGCTCCAAACGCATACCCGTTTTTATATTCAGGATTTTATTTATTGAAAACGATCCCGACAGATACGCTGCATAAATCTTCCGGTCGTAATTCAAACTGTATGATTGGGCGGGGTCTTTTGCATATTGGTTATTGGTTGGATTCAGGGTTAATACGTCTGCCACACTATAAATAGTTTGCCATACCGTTTTCAATCCCGTTTCAATCATGAAATGGTCATTTACCGGGTGCGAATAATCCAGGGACAGATTGGCTTCTTTATCGCTTCCGGGATTATTGCTCGTTCTTCCAGTGTAAGGGGAGGCCTGTCCTTTATAAGTCTGTATTTGCAAATAATTAGCATTGGGCTCACCCGAACTGGTATTGTATTGTATATCCAGTTCCTGCCCTTCTTTTTTAAATTTCTTTTTATAGTTCAGGCTCCAGTCTGTTGAGTGTGTACCGGAACGGCTGTCTGAATTACGAAAATTAGATATATCCGAAACCGTATTTCCCAATATATCCTGTGTTAACTGATTCTGTAGGGTAATTCCTTTATTACGGTTACTAAAATGATTGTAGCCAAGAGATCCGCTGAGGTTATCATTTTTCGAAATCGCCCAGTCAAAGCCCAGCCCCGACTGGTAACCGTTCCTTTCAAAATCACTGTAGCCATCCTGCACGAGATGTGTAGTTCTTTTGGCTGCAGTATCTTTTGAACTGCGATCTTGTGAAAAGGGTGTATGGGACGTTAATTGTGCATTACCGCTGAAGAATGCATTAACGCCAAAATTATTATGCCGGACATTCAGGTTTACCGATCCGTTTTCAAGCCTTGTGCCGGCGCCGATATTTATGCTGCCGTTATACCCCTGCACCTTGCTGTCTTTCAAAATGATATTAATGATCCCACCGGTTCCCTGGGCATCATATTTTGCCCCAGGGCTTGTAATAGCCTCAATACTTTTTATCTGGCTAGCGGGTATGGAAGACAATGCGTCTGCCAGGTTATTACCGAAAACACTAGAAGGTTTACCATTAATCAAAAAGCGGATGCTTGCGTTTCCCTGGAGTTCTACATTACCATCAATATCAACTGTTACCTGCGGCACTTTTTTTAATACATCGAGGGCAACACCACCTTGAGAAGTAACGTCATTAGCCACATTGTACACGATCTTATCAATCTTATTTTCAATGATAAGGGCTTTGGAAGTTACCGTAACAGCACTAAGGGTTTCTTTGACAGGAGTAAGTTGAATCGTATTAAGTGGAAAATTCTTTTTACTGTCTGAAATCACCAAACTATCCATTTTATATACCTGGTATCCAATAAAATCAATAGTAATCCTGTACACGCCTGCAGGAACATTCAGTACTTCAAACTGCCCCTTTGCATCTGTAATGCTTCCATTGATCGTTTTTAATTGTTTATCACTGATGGTGATGGTTGCATATTCAACAGGTTTCTGTGTTGCGGCATCCATTACCCGGCCGCTGATCTTGGTATTTATTTTTGACTGGGCAATGCCGCCAGCCGAAACGGCCAACACGAATAATAAATAGATAAATGATCTCATTAAATAAACTATCTTAAAATGAGCAGCAAAATTATTCTTTTATTCTGAAGAAATTCTGAAGTTATTTTCTAGGAATTATAGAAAGGCCTACCTATTCAAGGCAGGCCTTTCTTAAGACTATTCGTCCAGCTCAACAAAGTTCAAACACACTACAATTTTATAGCCTTAACAGTTGAATAATGTTTTTCTAATACTGGCAATGTTAGTGTAGCAAAATTCTTTAAAGCAACATCTGGTAGTTTTTTTGATGCCTTTTCAAATTCCGATACATCTTTTTTATGATCATCAATCATCATACTTACATATGCTTTGTCAAAATCTTTTCCTTTCTTTTTCATTAACTCATCCATGTGTTTTTTCTCATTTCCTTCAACCATAGTTGGTAAGATAATATTTTTGGGCAGTGCAATGCGCTTCAGTTCTTCATTGGCTTTTGAGTGATCGGCCACCATCATGGCACCAAAGTCTTTTACCTGTTGGTTATACCCATTGTCACGGGCATAGGCTCCCAGTTCAACCTCCATCGTACCGCCATTGGCTGCTGCCACAGCAAAATCAGTACTTTCTTTATCAACCGGCACACCCTTATACTGGGTGGTATCAGGTGTATTCAAAGTTGCCTGTGCTTCTTTAGAAGTGATACTGTCATTTGTTTGGTTTTTGTCGGAACCATTACTACAGGACTGAGACAGGGCAATGCCAACCAATAAAATAAAACTTGTTGTTTTCATGGTATTCTTTAGGAGTATCTGTAATAAAACCATACCATTAAAAAGCAGCCTGTAAATAACGTATGAATTTGAACACAGTAGAAATATTTCTACAACAAAAAATGGGTCACAGCAGTTTAAACAACCTCACCAGGTATAGGTAGACACTGCCCCGGCGGGGAGGCTAAGTGTAATTGATTTTTCTTTATAATTCACATCGAATATTTTTATTTCTGAACCCGTATTTAAAACGATCAGTACTATTTTTCCGGCTGGTGTTTTAAAAGCCACATTGGGCAGGCTTTCTATTACATTTGATGCAATCCGCACAGAACCGGGCCTTACAAATTTGGAAGCGTGCGCAATTATATAATAAGCCGGGTTGCGGGTTACCTTATCTTTCTCAATCGTTATGGCACCAAGGCAACTATTGCATCCACCCCTGTCGGTATGCGGATTTTGATGTTCATCTGCTGCGAGGTTCCATTCAATTACTGTTTTACTCCAGTTTCGGGTTGCGCCAATAATGAGGTTTTCTATATGATTGGGAATGTCTTTTTCAAAATTTCCGGGGGCTCCTACCCATTGTTCGGTAAAATAAATATTCTTATCAGGATGTGCTTCATGCACTTTTGAAAGTGCTTCGATTTTTCCGCCATACAAATGAAAAGCAGAGCCATCAACATATTTTTTTGCTTGTGGATCATCTAAAACAGAAATGGGATATTCAGGTTTATCCGCATTATGATCGTAGATGATAATTTTTGTTCTAAGATGCGCTTTTACAAAGGCAGGACCTAAATAATTTTTTACAAATACTGCCTGGTCCGCAGCCAACATCAATAAACTGGGATTATTACCTGGATGAAGCGGCTCATTCTGCACAGTAACGGCATCTATCCTGATACCTTCTTTTTTCATTTCCCGAATATACCGGACAAAATATTTTGCATACGCCCTATAAAAATCTTGCTGCAAACTTCCTCCTTTGGTATCATTATTCGTCTTCATCCAAACAGGTGGTGACCATGGCGAACCCAGTATTTTTATTTTTGGATTGATTGCAAGGATTTCTTTCAAGACCGGTATCACATCTTTTCTGTCGGGGCCAAGATCAAAGTGTATCATTCCAGTATCGGTTTGTCCTGTGGGGAGATCATCATAAGAAAACACATTTTCATTCAAATCAGATGCACCAATACTCAATCGTAAATAGCTGGTGCCAATATTATTTTTATCCGTTGCAAACAATTCATGTAATAAAGCCGCTCTTGCTACTGCTGTCATTTTAATAATATTTGAAGCGCTGCCTCCTGTTAGTGCATACCCGAAGCCATCAACAGACTGAAATATTTTGGTTTCATCAACTACAATAACCGCATTACGTGTAACTGTTTTTGTAGCAACTACACTGGGCTGCTGCTTTGCAAAGAAAACTGAATGGGCCGGATCAGTAAGCCATGTATTCACCGATAACCTGGGCTGAGCAGCTGCAATGGTTATTATAAAAAACTGTACAAGGCCAATTTTCCAAATGATGTTCATTAC
>JANXUL010000192.1 GCA_025356235.1 Bacteroidota bacterium | reverse complement strand
TCACCAATAACAATACCGGCAGTGGTGCCTGTGATAAATGAACGGAAATCTTCTCCTGCATCTTCCAGTACCACGTCTTTTTTCCAGTATTCTTTCAGTAATAATTTGGCAAGTGCTACGGATGTCCTGCTCTGGTAATCCAATAAAACCTTATCTACGTGTTCCATCGGCACCTCGCTAAAAATGGCCACAGATGCCACTTCCCCATCTGTGCCAATGCAATAATCAGTAATAATATGGGGGTCCTGTAACTGGGGAATAATAGCTACCGGAACTAATCCTACATCAATTTCGTCGTTCAGCAACATGGTAGCTATTCTTGCAGGATATTCTTCCACCAGGTCTATCCTGTCTATCAGTCCCGAGCGCTTCAATCCGTATAATAAAGGCTTGGTATTTAAATAACTTACCGCTCCAACGCGTATTCTCTTGTCCAATTCGTTTAATTTTGCACAAAGAAAAGGTTTTTTGTGTTGCGGGCTGTTGTACATAATGGAGCATTGTTGTGTCACTCACTTGTACTGCATCGCAACCATGGACTTTTTTAACAGTGGCATATCTGCTTTGGCACAGATTACATCAGTACCATCTGTGAATCTGTGGCAAAAAATAACAACTCATTTTTCAAAATAAATTTCTGATTATAAATGGAACTAATCAACCTCACCGCAATCTCCCCTATTGATGGCCGTTATCGCAAACAGGTAAGCCACCTGGATGAATATTTTTCAGAATATGCCCTCATTAAATACCGGGTATTGGTGGAGATAGAATATTTTTTCTTCCTCGCTGATAAAAAATTTTTCAAACTTACCCCCAAAGCCCGCCTGCAGCTTAAAAAAGTAATGGATGACTTCAGCATTGACGATGCACAACAGATCAAACAGATAGAAGCCATCACCAACCACGATGTAAAAGCGGTGGAATATTTTTTAAAAGAACAATTAGACAAAGCCGGTATCCCCCAACTGAAAGAGTGGATCCATTTTGGCCTTACCTCGCAGGATATCAATAATACCGCTATTCCTTTAAGCTGGAAACATGCGATGGAGCATGAATACCTGCCGGCCGTTATCAACCTCCAGAACCATTTATACCAGCTGGCCGCCCAATGGAAAAATATTCCCTTGCTGGCGCGAACACACGGGCAACCTGCATCGCCTACCCGGCTAGGTAAAGAGATCATGGTATTTGTAGAGCGTTTGCATAACCAGATAGAATTATTTTCCAGCGTACCCTATGCCGCAAAATTTGGTGGTGCCACCGGTAATTTTAATGCACACCATGTTGCTTTTCCTAAAAAGAACTGGGTGTTATTAGGTAATGCATTTGTGGAAGAAGTATTGGGATTGCAGCGTATGCAGTTTACCACGCAAATAGAACATTACGATAGCCTTGCCGCGCATTTTGATACCATCAAACGCATCAATAATATATTGATTGATCTGAGCCGCGATATCTGGACCTATATCAGCATGGATTATTTTAAACAGAAAACAAAAAAAGGCGAAGTGGGTTCTTCGGCCATGCCGCATAAAGTGAACCCGATAGATTTTGAAAATGCAGAAGGCAATTTTGGTATGGCCAATGCTTTATTGGAACATCTCTCTGCCAAACTACCGCACAGCCGCCTGCAACGCGATCTTACAGATTCCACTGTTCTACGCAATATTGGTGTACCGGTGGCACACATTGCCATTGCCATAAAATCATTGGAAAAAGGTTTGGATAAACTGGTGCTCAACGAGGCAAAATTAAAAGTCGATCTCGAAAATAACTGGGCAGTAGTAGCCGAAGCCATACAAACTATTTTACGCCGCGAAAATTACCCCAACCCTTACGAGGCATTAAAAGACCTTACCCGTGGCAACCATACCATCGATAAAAAAACGATCCATGATTTTATCGGCACGCTAAAAGTAAATGCCGCCATAAAAAAAGAACTGAAAGCCATTACCCCTTTAAATTATGTGGGTGTAAACCCGGAATATTAGGCCCAAAGCATTTGGAAAGTCAAAACTTTCCAAATGCTTCATGGTAATTCTGCCAGGCTTGCGTAAATTGAAGTGATTTTGTTTCTTAATCAAAACCCCTTCAAATGCCCACCAACCACTCACGCCGATCCTTCCTACAAACCCTAAGTTTAGGTGTTGGCAGTACACTTGTAACATCTTCTATCCTCGCTAATAAAAATTTGCCATTAGTAAAGAACCAAAAAAAATTAGGCATCGCTTTGGTCGGGCTGGGCAGTTACGCTAAAAACCAGTTGGCTGTCGCCTTAACACAGGCAGATAACTGTTACCTCGCAGGTATTGTTACCGGCACATCTTCTAAAGCAGAAGAGTGGGCTAAAAAATACAATATCCCGCAAAAAAATATTTACAACTACCAGAATTTTGACCAGATAGCCAATAATAAAGACATTGATATTGTATACATAGTTTTACCCAATTCCATGCACCACGAATTTGTACTACGTGCAGCCAAAGCAGGTAAGCATGTGATGTGCGAAAAGCCTATGTCAGTTTCAGTAAAACAGGCCGAAGAAATGATCAAAGCCTGTAAGGAGGCAGGTGTGCAGTTAGGCATCGGTTACCGGTTGCATTTTGAGCCCTTTACTAAAGAAGTAATGCGCCTCAGCCAACAAAAAGTGTTGGGTGATGTTCATTTTGTACAAACAAATTTCGGTTTCAACATTGGCGACCCGGCACAATGGCGTTTGAAAAAAGAGTTAGCAGGTGGTGGCCCATTAATGGATGTGGGTATTTATTGTGTGCAGGCCTCCCGCTATGTTACCGGCGAAGAACCACTTTGGGTTACTGCGCAATTTGGCCCTGTTACCGATAAAGAAAGGTTTACAACGGTAGAAGAATCCATTTCCTGGCAAATGCAGTTCCCTGGCAATGCCATGGTGAATGGTTTTAGTTCCTACAAATCGAATATTGAACAGTTATACGTTTCGGCAAACAACGGGTGGATACAATTAAGCCCCGCCTACAGCTATGGACCATTGAAAGGCCGTACCAACCAGGGAGAAATGAACCAGCCGGTTGTACACCATCAAACGGTTATGCTGCAGGCTATCTGTAAAGAATTTATAGAAACCAATACATTTCCTTCTCACACATCTGGTGAAGAAGGGCTTCGCGATATGCGCATATTGATGGGCATTTACGAAGCAGCCAGAACCGGCAAAAAAATCAACCTGGTATAACCCTCGCTCACAGTCGCACCTTGGCGTCTTCGAGGTAAGATAAAAGTTTAAAATGCACGAGGCGCGCAGATTCAGCGTATCTCGCAGAAATTAATATTTTAATATAGAATATCCTTTTAACTGGTAAGTAGTTAAAGTTGTGATGGCCGATAAAGCGGGTTTTACCTCGGGCGTTACCGATTCTTTGGCAATATTCCTTTTATTTAAGGATTGGCCGCAGACGAATATTTTTACGCCTGCATCTGTCAGTTCTCTAAACAAGGGTATATTAGGATTATCACTATTAAATTTTTTCCTGTATTCCTCATTATTCAACACAAATTGTGCTGCCGGCCCGTGTATCACCATCACTACGTGTAATTTGTTGGCCGCAATTCCCCCCAAGGCATGCAAATTCACGACTGCCGCCACCTTATCAAAAAATTCGTGTACCATTTCAGGTTTGGTATTGTCTGAGCTAACTTCTACAATGATCTTATAATTCAGTTTTGTATCCGGATTCTCAACGGAAAAAGGCACTTCAGTAACCGTACCGAATTTTTTAATAACAGGGTTTACTTTGTTTTGCGCGTTTACACTGATAAAAAGAATAGTTGAGAATGCCGCAATGACAATTTTATTCATATAACTGATTTTATTCGACAAGATAGCTATTTTTAAGGTTTGAGCGCTGCGTCCGCAGTCGCAGTTAAAAGAAAGAATCCTGGCTTTTGAAGTTATTTACCAAACTTTTTCTTCAATAAACGTAAAGCGTCATTCACGCTCATTTCAGCAGATTCACTTACCTTTTTTTCAAACCTGTAGCTCCTGGCTACAGATTTCGGACTTCTATCACCAGCACCTTCCGTCTGCTTGATAGATAAGGCGATTCTTTTCCTTACTATATCCACTTCCATGATTTTTACATTTACTTTCTGTCCCAGTTTTAAAACTTCTCCGGGATCGGATATGTATTTATGGGCGATCTCACTTACATGTACCAGGCCATCCTGTTTCACACCAATATCAATAAACGCCCCAAAACGTGTGAGATTAGTAACAGATCCGGGAACAATCATCCCTACCTGCACATCTTCTATTTTATAAATATTTGCAAACTCAAATTGTTCTAGTTCGCTGCGCGGATCAAGTCCGGGTTTTCTCAGTTCATTCAATATGTCTTTGATCGTTAATTCGCCAAACTGTTCAGAAGCATATTTTTTAGGATCTATCTTTTTCAACAATTCTTCATTACTTATTATGGCTTGCACATCAACCCCTAAATCCGCCGCCATTCGCTGCACCAAAGGATACGTTTCCGGATGAACAGCACTTGCATCTAAAGGGTTGTGGCCATTTTTTATACGTAAGAACCCTGCACATTGTTCATACGCTTTTCCACCCAGGCGTGGCACTTTGAGTAATTGCGAACGGTTCGTAAATGCACCCTTTTCATTCCTGTATTTTACAATATTATCTGCCAGTGTGCCACCAATACCACTTACATAACTCAATAAATGTTTACTGGCGGTATTCAGGTTAACACCCACATTATTTACACAACTCACAACTGTTTGGTCGAGCCTTTCTTTTAAGCGGAATGCATTCACATCATGCTGGTACTGTCCTACCCCGATACTTTTGGGATCAATTTTAACCAGCTCAGCCAATGGATCCATTAATCTCCGGCCAATACTTACCGAGCCACGTACGGTAACATCCTGATCAGGAAATTCTTCCCTTGCCGTTTCTGATGCTGAATAAACAGAAGCACCATCTTCATTCACCAAAAAAACAGGCAGTCCCAAATCGAGTTTTTTTATAAACTGTTCTGTTTCCCTGCCCGCCGTTCCATCTCCAATAGCAAATGCTTCTATCAGGTATTCTTTCACCAGTGTTTTAATTTTGTATTCACTATCCTGCATACGGTTTGCTTCATGCACGTAGATCAAATCGGTTTTTTTCAGTTCACCGCTCTCATCAAGACAAACTATTTTACAACCACTGCGGTAACCGGGATCAATAGCCAATATTCTTTTGCTTCCCAAAGGTGAACTTAATAATAACTGGCGCAGGTTTTCGGCAAATACATTGATGGCTTCTTCATCAGCTTTTTGTTTCAGGGCGGTCCTGAATTCACTTTCCAAACTAGGTTGCAGTAAGCGTCGATAGGCATCTTTCACTGCTTTTTTTACATGGTCTGCAGATGGATGCATACTTTTTACAAATGATTTTTCCAGCATTTCCAACGCATCCTCTTCGATTGGAGAAATAGATAACCGGAGGAAGCCTTCTAAAAACCCACGCAGTGCGGCCAATATCCTGTGAGAGGGAATTTTATGAACAGGTTCCGAAAAATCAAAATAGTCTTTGTATTTAATACCCGTTGTTTCTTTATCTGCAAGCACTTTACTTTGCAGGGTTGCCTTTTCTTCGAACAGTTTACGAAGGCGGGCACGGAGTGCCACATCTTCATTCACCATCTCCGAAATAATATCACGCGCACCTTGTAATGCTTCTTCTGCTGTTTTTATTTTTTCATTAATGTATTTCTCCACTTCACCTGCCAATTCTTTTTCCTGTTCCAGCATAAGAACAGCTAATGACTCCAGGCCGTTTTCACGTGCTGTTTGTGCTTTGGTTTTTCGTTTGGATTTATAGGGCAGATAAATATCTTCCAGTTCTACCAGTGTGGTGGCTTTGTTGATTTTTTCCTGGATAGCTTCAGTCATTTTATCCTGTTCCGTAATGGATTTTTCAATAAATGCTTTTCGTTCTGTAAACTCTTTCAGAAATTTAGCTTCATCCTGTATCTGTAAAATCTGCACTTCATCAAGCCCACCCGTCATATCTTTTCGGTAACGGGCAATAAAAGGAATAGTTGCTCCTTCTTCAAATAATTGTAATACAGACTCAACCTGCCTGGAACTGATATTTGTTTTAGATGCGATCAACGGGGCGAAATACGACATGAAATTTTAGAATTGGGTTGCGAATGTAGGGGGTGAAATTGAAAAGAAAAAATTGGAAGAATAAACGGGGTTAATAAGAAGTGGCTAGCTGAAAATACATCAGGCAAATATTGCCTCAGGCCATCTTCACCACTTTTGCAGGATGCTTTTCCGTATAGCTGCGTATCATGGATTTAATAACTTCATTTTCCGGGTATTCTATGAGTTGTAACTTGATATTTTCCAAGGTAGACATATCTGTATCCTGCGAAATTTGCCCCATTCCATAAAACCTGCCTTCTTCCACCAAAACACAACCTTCTTTATCACGGATAAGAAAAGTTTCTTTCTTTGAGCCTATCCATGCAAGGGCTTTGTTTACTGCAAGATTATATGCAGCGACTTCGGGTAATTCCTTTGTTGCTGTATTATCCAGGAAACAGAGTACCGGATCCAGTTCAAATTCTTTTACCAGTTTCCATAAAAGGCAGTGCGCATCTACCAGTAAAGAAAAGGCAACAACCGGTATGGAATATTTTCTTTTCTTATCAATGGCCAGACGCATGTATCCTTTACTGTCTTCAAATAAATAAATACCCCACAAGTGCTCATAGCGTTTTTGACTTTTATTATAGATGGGCCATAAACGTTTGATCTCTACACTTTCGAAAAGGCAGGCGATAA
>JANXUL010000116.1 GCA_025356235.1 Bacteroidota bacterium | reverse complement strand
CCTGCACCATGGATAAAAATGATTTTAACGGAAGGTAAAAACAGGCAGGTAAGAAAAATGACGGCACAGGCTGGCTTCCCCACTTTGCGGTTAATCCGCTACCGGATAGAAGAATTGACACTGGAAGGGATGCAACCGGGCGAAATGACCGAATTATCCCAATCCATCATTTATAAAAAGCTATTTCATGGCAAATTTCAATGAACTATCGGAGAATGGCTACCTGGTCAGCACCGATACGTCTGAATTGGATATCCCGATGATCCATAAATACCTTAGCCAAGAATCATATTGGGCTAAAAACATTCCATTTGAAGTGGTGGAAAGATCTATTGCAAATTCTTTTTGTTTTGGTGTTTATCACTACGAAAAACAAATTGGCTTTGCCCGTTTGCTTACCGATAAGGCCACATTTGCTTATCTGGCCGATGTTTTCATTTTGGAAGAACACCGGGGAAAAGGATTATCCAAGTGGCTGCTTTCCATTATTCATTCCCATCCCGATATGCAGGGATTAAGAAGATGGATGCTGGGTACGCGTGATGCCCACCGCTTATATGCACAATTTGGGTGGGTGCCATTACCAGAGGAAATAGTGCCAAGGTTTATGCAATTACATAATCCGGATGTTTACAACCCGTAACCCATATCCCGCAATGTTGCACTTGGTTAGACGAACGCGTTTTACGTTAAGCGTTCAGCATTTAACGTTTATCACTAAATTTGTGGCTCTTCAAGCAACAAGAAAATTATGAGCCAAACACATTTGTCTGAGCAGGAATTGATCCGCCGTGAGAAACTGGTTAAACTGCAGGAAGCAGGTATAGACCCCTATCCCGCACCCTTATATCCTGTAACACATTATTCAAAAGATATAAAGGATCATTACACCGAAGAAACCAAAGAACAATTTGCATCGCTATGTGTGGCGGGCCGTATCATGAGTATTAATGATAAGGGAAAAGTTTTCTTTATTAAGATCCAGGACAGTAAAGGCATTATACAATTGTATGTGAAAAGAGATGATCTCTGTCCCGGAGAAGACAAATCATTCTGGGATAACGTGGTGAAACATGGCCTCGACCTCGGCGATATTATCGGTGTAACCGGATTTGGCTTTATAACCAAAACAGGCGAAACATCTATTCATACACAAACCTTAACACTACTTACCAAATCCTTAAAGCCCTTACCGGTTATTAAAAGGGATGAGGAGGGCAATGTATTTGATGCAGTAACCGACCCCGAGTTCCGCTATCGCCAGCGGTATGTAGACCTGATCATCAATCCAGACGTAAAACACACATTTGTTAAAAGAACGCAACTGATCAATACTATTCGTGAGTTCCTGAATACACAAGGTGCAGTAGAAGTAGACACACCTGTTTTACAGGCCATTCCCGGCGGTGCAGCCGCCCGGCCCTTTGTTACACATCACAATGCATTAGACGTTCCCTTTTACCTTCGTATTGCTAATGAGCTGTATTTGAAACGATTGATCGTTGGCGGGTTCGACTGGGTATATGAATTTAGCCGCAATTTCCGGAACGAAGGAATGGACCGTACGCACAATCCTGAATTCACCGTGTTGGAATGGTATACTGCATACAAAGATTATTTATGGATGATGGAAACCACCGAGCAATTGTTTGAAAAGATAGCGATGGCCTTACATGGCACCACCAATGTTCCGGTGGGAGATAAGATAATCAGTTTTAAAGCACCGTTCAAACGAATCAGTATCCATGATTCGATAAAAGAAAATACAGGTATTGATGTAAGCGAAATGAATGAAGCAGGACTGCGGGATGTATGCAAACAATTACACATTGATGTACCCGGAAATATTGGTAAAGGAAAACTGATTGATGAAATATTTGGTGCTACCAGCGAGCATACATTCATACAACCTACATTCATTATAGATTACCCGGTAGAGATGAGCCCGCTCACTAAAAGGCACCGTAGTAAACCCGGATTAGTAGAACGTTTTGAATTAATGGTAAACGGAAAAGAAATCGCCAATGCTTACACGGAGTTAAACGACCCCATTGATCAAAGGGAACGTTTCGAAGAACAGGCTGCACTGATGGAACGTGGCGATGATGAAGCGATGTTTATTGACCATGATTTTTTACGTGCGCTGGAATATGGCATGCCCCCAACCTCGGGTATCGGTATTGGTATAGACCGGTTGTGTATGTTGATGACGAACCAGGTATCTATACAGGATGTATTATTATTCCCGCAGATGCGGCCGGAAAAATTAGATTAATACAGGTGCCATAGGATAATTGTCCATAGGCAATAGATCATGATTCATGGACTATTGTCTATGGACTTCTTTTTGTAGATTGCTATACCAAACCATATCAACTGCCAATGAAATATCTAAAAATATTGTATGTCCAGGTAATCATTGGTATTGTATTAGGGGTGTTTACCGGCTGGCTGCTTCCTTCTTTTGCGCCAACGGCAAAACTGATCAGTGAGACATTCATCAATATGATCAAAATGGTCATCACGCCGGTGATATTCTTAACTATTGTGTTGGGGATATCCGGGGCGGGCGACTTGAAAAAAGTAGGCAGGGTAGGCGGTAAGGGATTACTCTATTTTGAAATTGTTACCACATTTGCGCTCATTATCGGGCTGGTAGTGGCCAATGTATTAAAACCGGGTGCCGGCATTGCCACCGATCATCTTCCCAAAGAAAATTTAGACAAATACACTTCTGCGGCAAAGGAAATGAATTGGGGTGAGTTCTTTTCGCATATCGTTCCTAATAATATCATGGATTCATTTGCCAAAGGGGATCTGCTGCAGGTGCTTTTCTTTGGTGTGATCTTCAGTGTGGCCATTACCAAAATGGGCAGCGGCGGAACCAAACTCATTTCCATGTTCGAAAACCTGAACAAGGCTTTCTTTAACGTGATACATATTGTAATGAAGCTTAGTCCCATCGGCGCTTTTGGGGGGATGGCCTATACCATTGGTAAATTTGGTTTTGCAAGCCTGGTAGTATTGGGTAAGCTGTTGCTTTCTTATTATATCACTTCGCTGGTATTCATTTTTGTTGTGCTGAACCTGATCGGCCGATATTATGGCTTCAGTGTTTGGAAACTATTGGTGTATATCAAAGAAGAGTTATTAATTGTTTTAGGAGCCAGCAGCAGCGAAGCCGTACTGCCTAATATTATGGAAAAACTAGAAGCGGCGGGTTGTGAGAGGAGTGTGGTAGGATTGATCATTCCCACGGGCTACAGCTTTAACCTGGATGGAACAACTATTTACCTGAGTATGGCCACTATATTTTTGGCGCAGGTATTTAATATTGACCTATCGCTTACGCAACAGCTAACCATCATCGGTATTTTATTAATTACCAGTAAAGGTGCGGCGGGAGTAACCGGCAGTGGTTTTATTGTATTGACTTCCACTTTAACTATTTTAAAAGTAATCCCGTTAGAAGGTCTTGCCTTATTAATTGGTGTAGATAGATTTATGAGTGAAGGAAGGGCACTCACCAACATGATAGGAAATACAATTGCAACAGTAGTGATCGCTAAAAGCGAAAAGGCGATTGATATGGATGTATATAGGCGGGTGGTGGAGAAGAGGGTGTGAGTTATGAATATAAAGAAAGATATTCACTACTGCCTACTCACAACTCACCATCAATCTCTATAATTCAAAGCGGGTTTCCTATCCCCAAGCAATGCTTTATACTGGTAATCTCCCTTGGATTTTTTGAATTCTTCTTTGGCCCTAATTATTAAATCAGCATCTGTAAAAAGATCAATGGCAGTAAGTGCCATGGTTTTGGCAGCTACCATCATTCCCTTGGTGCCTATTTCTGTTCCATCGCAGGCAACTGCCTGCCAGCTGTGTGCAGCGGTGCCCGGTATCCAGGTGGCTGCTTCCATGCCTACCGTGGGAATTGTATAGCTGACATCACCCACATCAGTGGAGCCGCCACCTGCATCAATAACCGGTTTTAAAGGAATAATGGTGGCTGCATTATCTATGGCAGGTGATTGGTAAGTAAAGGAGGATTGTATTTTTTTGCCAAACTCAATTTCTGCAGGCGAATAAGTAACACCCCCCACTTTTTGTAAATTCTGTTGCATGGCTTCACCCAATGTTCGATTGATCAATAGGTCATGTGTTCCGCCAATGATCTCATAATCTACTTTTGTATCAGTACCCATGGCCGCGCCTTTGGCGGCTTTTACCAATCTTTCGAAAATACTTACCACCCATTCTTTTTTGGGGTGACGTACATAATAAAATACTTCTGCAAAATCTGGAACCACATTCGGTGCCCGGCCACCCTGCGTGATCACATAATGAATACGGGTTTCCTGGGGAACATGTTCACGCATCATATTTACCATATTGTCCATGGCTTCTACACCATCTAATGCCGAGCGCCCCTTTTCAGGGGCCATAGACGCATGTGCCGAAAGGCCATAGAAACGGAACTTGGCAGAGGTATTGGCCAATGCGCTGGTCATAGTAACACTGTTTGCATCTGCTGGATGCCAGTGCACAGCAACATCCACATCTGTAAATAATCCCGCACGAACCATATAAATTTTACCGCTGCCACCTTCTTCTGCAGGGCAACCATATACACGGATAGTACCGG
>JANXUL010000156.1 GCA_025356235.1 Bacteroidota bacterium | reverse complement strand
GGTACACCTTTTGTCAAAACCTTTTTGATCGCCTTATTTACCAGTGAGATCTCGGGTTCGTTACTATTCATATTCTTAATGGCAATAATGGTAACCCCAATAGCCAAAGCCCCCAAAAACAACAATACCCTGAATGCCCATTTAAAACGCTGCCAGCGGGTTTTATTGACTGTTTGAAAAATTTGCGGTTGATAAGGCATAATAAGGCTACCCGGCATAATGCCGTAGAACAGGCAAGGTAATGCTGTGGGTATGATTTTGAATGAATAAAAATAATTAAAAAATTAAAGAGATGTGCTTTACGTGTATTTTCATTTTCCTTCAGGATAGAAAAAGAATGACGCACGGATCAAATAGATTAAACGGGTCTCCGAAGATTGTGTTGTACTGAAAAGAAAATCAGCAATAATCTGCCTTATCATTGTTATCTGTGTGTCATTGTATTGCACAAAACATTTTTTAATAATACAACCTGTTTAAAAGGTAAATTCGCGCTATTAACGATTGCCAATGCGTGTTAAGTCTGCCCCCTTCTTACAGGAATATACCAAAACCATTCTCGCGCTGGCCATAACAGTGTGTACGATCAGGTTTTACGAGTATTTCCTGGTGGCCTCAAAATCGTTTGTCAGCCATGCTTTTTATTTTGAACTGGGGGGCTGGTTGTATGATGTCTGGGCCTGTTTATTGTATGGTGTTATTTTTTTGCTGCCATTGTTCCTGATCAGCCTTATCAGCAAAAAAGTTGCCATGGTTGTTTTTCACGTGCTGAATGTGCTGGTCATTATTATGTACCTGTCGTTACTGGTTGTTTTTTCTGAACGCAATACCCCCTTCGATCATGAAATTTTTACCCGCAGCCTGAAAGAATCCTGGTTAACAGCCAAACAAATGATGACAAGCGGCATATTATTATACCTGCCGTTTGCCCTGTATATTTTCTTTTATTTTTTGCTTAACTACAGCATTGGCAGGAAAATTATTTTCAGTTCCCGCCAATTGGTTGCCTGGGGTATTTGTTCAATGCTGGCCGTATTATGTATCCGGTACGCAGATCCACCGCAAAGTTGGTTTGGGCAGAAGACAGCCTACTATTTCACTACTAATAAATTTATTTTTTGGGTAGCAGATAACTATGCTTATTTTAATAATACAAATAAATTTGATGCGGGTCAACTAAGTCCTGAACAACTGGCTGAAGAAATTGATTTCTATCAAAAAAATCAGCCGTTTGCTTTTACCAGTAAAGAATATCCATTGATGCATGAGAACAAGAGCAAAGATGTACTGGGAAGTTTTTTTAACCTCGATAAAATAACCCCTCCCAATATTGTTATCCTGGTAGTGGAGGGTTTGTCGCGAGATTTTAGTGGCGATAAAGCGTATGCCGGCAGCTTTACGCCTTTCCTGGATTCACTTTCCAAAAAAAGCCTGACCTGGGATAATTTCCTGAGTACGGCTCCGGGCACTTTTGCGGCGCATCCAGCTATCACTGGTTCTTTGCCTTATGGTAAACGAGGTTTTTCTGTAATTAATGTAATGCCGGATCATCTTTCCCTGATTAAAATTTTACGCTCGAACGGGTATCATACAAAATTCTTAATCGGTTTCAATCCCGACTTTGATAATATGGGTGGCTATATGCGTTTGCAGGGAACAGATATGATCCTTTCAAAGTATGGATCTAAATATAAAGAGATGGGTGTGGGTTCGGAAGGCTGGTCAATGGGTTACCCGGATGATGCATTGTTTAATCGCAGTTTTGAAGTGATGGATTCACTTACGCAAGCACCTTACCTGAATATTTATCATACCGCTACCACGCATATGCCATATTTATTTTCGCAGCAACACCCGTATGAAAAACTATTCGACAAAAAAATGAAATCCATACCGGATTCATCAAAAGTAAAAAGAACACTGAAGGAAAGTAAACAGGTATTGGTTACTTATATGTTTGCCGACGATTGTTTAAAAGATTTTTTTGCGAAGTATGCCAAACGACCTGATTATAAAAACACCATCTTTTTTATTACCGGTGATCACCATATCGGTTCTTTCCCTTCTACCTGTGGCATTGATGATTACCATGTTCCGCTGATCGTGTATTCGCCTATGCTGAAAGCGCCCCAAAAATTTTATTCAGTAAACTCACATAATAACCTTGCGCCCACCATTACGTCTTTAGTGATGAATAATTATCCGGCACTAACCAATAACCCGAAAGAGGTTCACTGGCTGGCCGATGTAATGGATACCAGCGCGGCGTTCAGAAGCATACAATCCATGCCTTTTATGGAATGGAGCCGGGAGATGACTGATTACCTGTATAAAGGATATTATCTATCCGGTGACCAGCTATACAAACTAACGCCTGATCTGCTGGAAGAAAAAGTAGTGAATGATTCTATCAAAACTCATATGACGAGGTTGCTGAATAATTTCAAGCTCATCAATTCTTATGTATGTGATAACAATAAAATTTATCCGGTTACTAAATCAATGGCTACTGGTGAAAGGGAACTGCTATTAGATTATGCAAACCCCGTTACACAAACCATCTTTATAAAAAGCTCAGATACGAGCATCATGCCAGAGATCAGGATTCCTAAAAATTATAAATACCTGTACATAGAACTTTCAGCCGATATAAATTTGTTAACGCCCGGTGAAGACCAGCCCTCGTTCAGACTGGCAATGATCGATACAACACGCCAGGGAAGAAATTTTCTGTTCTGGACACATCATAACATTATGCAGATAGCCAAAGGTGATTATATAGAAAAAAAATGGAACACGGTTTCTACCAACGATATGTTTACGCTAAGCGATTATAAGAAATACAGGAACCTGTTTTTTGATCTTTCTTTTTATACGCAGGTTTTGCCTGTTAACTTGCAGATGCGGAATTTGAAGGTGAAGCTTTATGGAGTGAAATAGTTTGTACTCACCCCGGCATCGCTTTGCTTGCCACCCCTCTCTGCTGCGCAAAGAGGGAGGATGAGTTATCCTTCGAAAGTACTATAGAAATAAGGTGTCTTCGCCTCGAACTCGGCACTGCATGTATCCACCATTTTGTAAACACGGGTAATGCCTAAAGCTTTTCTTTTTTGATATACTTCTTCATCAGTACAATCGCCATGTAATATGCGTGCTATCTGGGCATCGCCGAAACCATTTTTTTTGGCTTCTTTGAGGAGGTCAACAGGCAGGGTATCTAAAGAATATTGCGCCATGTTTTTTTCCATATCACAAATGATCTGTACCTGGTAAATAAACCAGCGATCGATGCCGGTTGCCTGTGAGATAGATTTTACAGTTGAACCCTGCATTAATGCATCTTTAATACGGAAGATACGGTCCCATTTAGGTGTCTTTATATATTCTACCAGTTCCTCGCTCTTCATCAGGCTTTTGCCGTAATAGCCAAGGCCGATGGCTTCGTTCTCTAAACTTTGGCAGGCTTTCTGTATGGCTTCGGTAAAACTTCTGCCAATGGCCATTACTTCACCTACGCTTTTCATTTGCAAACCCAGTGTATCATTGGCACCTTTGAACTTATCAAAATTCCAGCGGGGTACTTTTACAATTACATAATCCAATGCCGGTTCAAAATAGGCGGAAGTGGTTTTGGTAATCTGGTTTTTTAATTCATCAAGCGAATAGCCAATGGCCAGTTTGGCTGCAATCTTGGCGATTGGGTATCCGGTTGCTTTTGATGCAAGGGCAGAAGAACGGCTAACCCTCGGATTTATTTCTACCGCGATCAGTTGCTCTGTTTCCGGGTTTAAAGCAAACTGCACATTACAACCGCCGGAGAAATTACCCAATGAACGCATCATCAAAATAGCTTTGTTGCGCATATCCTGGTAGGCGGTATCACTAAGGGTCATGGCAGGTGCCACGGTTATCGAGTCGCCGGTATGCACACCCATTGGGTCTACATTCTCAACGGTACAAATAATCACTACATTATCTTTCTGGTCTCTCAATAATTCCAATTCAAATTCTTTCCAGCCCAGCACTGCTCTTTCTACCAGTACTTCATGTATGGGAGAAGCTTTGAGGCCTCTTTCTAAGGCTGCATCCAGGTCGTCTTTGCTATGTACAAAGCCGCCGCCGGTGCCGCCAAGGGTAAAAGAAGGACGGATTACCAATGGGAAACCAATCTCCTGTGCAAATTCTTTTCCCTCCAAAAAACTGTTGGCTACGCGGCTGGGGGCAACTGCAATACCTATTTTCACCATTAACTGGCGGAATTTTTCCCTGTCTTCGGCGGTATCAATTGCGGCCACATCTACCCCAATCAGGCGGCAGTTATATTTTTCCCAAATGCCCAGTTCTTCGGCTTCTTTACACAGGTTTAATGCTGTTTGTCCACCCATAGTGGGCAGTACGGCATCTATTTGGTTCTCTTCAAGGATTTTTTCGATACTTTCAGCCGTTAATGGAAGTAAATATACCCTGTCGGCCATCATAGGATCGGTCATGATGGTAGCAGGGTTACTGTTGATCAGTATTACCTTAATACCTTCTTCCCGCAAGCTCCTGGCGGCCTGGGAGCCGGAGTAATCAAATTCGCAGGCCTGGCCAATGATAATGGGGCCGGAGCCGATAATCAGTACTGATTTGATGGAGTTGTCTTTGGGCATGGTTGCTAAAAAATAAATTGTGCAAATCTAAGGCTGTCAAGGGAAAACTGCCATTAATTTTTTCGCCGGGAATAGGTAAATACAAACAAAAAGAGTATAATTAGCGTTATCATTACATTTTAAAAACATAAATAAGTAACATGGCAGTATTAAAAGAGGGCAGTAAAGCACCCATATTCAAGGGGGTTGACCAGAATGGGAAGCCGATTTCCCTGGCAGATTACAAAGGCAAAAAAGTAATTCTATATTTTTATCCCAAAGACGATACGCCTACCTGTACGATCCAGGCTTGTAACCTACGGGATAATTACAGTGCCCTTCTTAAAAAAGGATACCAGGTGATAGGGATAAGCACCGATGATGTGAAGAGCCATAAAAAGTTTGAAGAGAAATTCAAACTACCATTCCCATTAGTGGCAGATGAGGATAAGAAGATCGTTGATAAATACAATTTATGGGGCGAGAAAAAACTGATGGGCCGTACATATATGGGCACAACCCGTACTACTTTTTTAATTGACGAAACCGGTAAAATCGTAAAGATCATTGATAAACCGGAATCGAAAAATCATACGGAAGAAATATTAGCCGCGTGGAAGTCCGTGTGAGTTGTGAGTAATGAATCGTGAGTTATCACTCACCATTTACAGCTCACTACTTATAAAAAAAGATAGCTGCCTTTAATAAAGGCAGCTATCTTTTTTTATGTCTATACTTTACTTTATTTCTTCGTTTCCAGCAATTTAAAGAACTGATCTAACTGCGGTAAGATTACAATACGTGTTCTGCGGTTGGCAGCACGGCCTTCTGTTGTGGAATTATCTGTAAGGGGAAGGTATGGCTGCGGCCGGCGGCTGTCATACGTTTTGGATCTAATCCATATGTATCCTGTAAGATACGTACAACAGTAGTTGCTCTTTTCACGCTCAGATCCCAGTTATCCTGTATACCTGCGCTACGTATAGGCAGCGAATCGGTATGGCCCTCTACCATAAATTCTATTTCAGGTTGTGCATTCAGTACTTTGGCAACTTTGCCCAAAACTTCTTTGGCACGGTCGGTTACATCGTAGCTGGCACTTTTAAATAACAGTTTATCAGAAATATCAACATACACAACACCTTTGTCTACTTTAATACTAATATCCTTATCATCTAAATTGCCGATAGCCCCTTTCAGATTCATCACCAAAGCCATGTTCAATGAATCTTTACGGGCAATGGAGCCTTGCAGGTCTCTTATATACAAATCTTTTGAGCCGATATTCTCTAATGATTTTTTTATGCTTTCTGCCTGCGAACTGGTTACTACCGACAAATCTTTCAGTTGGTTTAATACGGTATTGTTATTTTGCCGCAGATAATCAATCTGCTTATTCAGGTCACCATTCTGCGCTTCGAGTGCCGATTTGCGGGTGTTGAGATCGGTGATCTGGTTGTTGGCTTTATCCAACAGATCATTCAGTCTTTTAATCTCATCCTGAAGTTCCCGGTTCTTTGATTGTTGTGCGAGATAATTGCCGCTCAGTTCTACATATTTGGCTTTTTCGGCTTCCAGTTTTTTAGGGCTTACACAGGAATACATGGCCACAGAAGTGATAACGATAAACAGGTAAACAGTTAATTTCATAATCGTTCAGTTAGTTGATTTTAATAGCCCTCTTTGAACGAATAACAGGGTTATAAAATTGTGTATAGCTTGAATGCAGACAAAAAAATAGTAACTGATTTTAATTCCTAAATTTTCAATAGCCTGTTTTAAGGAAATACCGGAGGCAAATAGATTTTCAGGCCCATTACTAATGGGTGTTAGTGTTGTGTGGGTAGTGACTGCTTATAACGCAATAATTGAGAATCATATGTAATCCCGGTGCCCGCTTTTATCAGATTGATAAAAGCGTATAAAAAAAAATTCAGTAGTTATAACTCTGCTGTATTTTTATAACTGATGAAGCCCCTTACCAATACCTACTTCAGTTTTCTAAAAAAAATAATTTGGAAAACCGCTGTAAAAAAGAAAAAGCAAATAGTCCTGTTGTTTTTTTCTTTTTTATTTGTCACATCTTCTTTTGCGCAGACCGATACCACTTTTTGGTTTGCTGCGCCGGCTATCACGGCAAGTCATGAAAACAAACCTATCGTCTTTAGAATAACCACGTATAGTCAACCGGCCGATATCACAATATCGCAACCTGCGAATCCATCTTTTCTTTCCTATACGATTCACTTAAACAGCAATACTGCTACTACAACAGATATTACCCAACAGATAAACCAGGTAGAAAACAAACCCGGCAATACTATTTTAAACTACGGAATTAAAATCACTTCTACAGCCAATATATCTGCTTATTACGAAGTAGGCCGGTCTAACAACCCAGAAATATTTCCACTAAAAGGGCAGGTAGGTAAGGGATTGCGTTTTTTGATCCCCTCGCAAAACCGCTTTGATAACCATGCCGGGCATACCCCACCCGCTCATAATGGGTTTGCTATTGTTGCTACGGAAGATAATACAGTGATTGATATTACACTAACGAATCCGGATTCTATTGGCCACACAGCCAATTCTCTCTTTACCATTACCTTACAAAAAGGACAAACCTATGCTGTTATTGCAGCAAGTAATTTGGCATCCGGGCATTTAGGAGGATCGTTTGTAAAAGCAAATAAGCCTGTTTGCGTTACCATATATGATGACTCGGTTTTTCTTACTCCAAACTATGATTTAATTGGCGACCAGATAGTGCCGGAGATAAATACCGGTAGTGAATTTATTATTGTGCGGGGAGCCTTAAATTATTCGCAAATGCCTAATCAGGATTTTTATTATGTATGGGCAATTACAGATACTACAGAAATTTCTGAAAATGGGGTAGTAGTGAGGACCATCAATCGTGGACAATCTTTTGAAGGACGATTAAGTAGTGCCAGTGCATATGTTACCACTACCAAGCCGGTGTATGTATTGCAATTTACCGGAGTGGGGCAGGAAGTAACCGCTACTTCCTTACCGGGCATCAAATGTACCGGTTCGCAAAATGTTTCGTTCGTGCGTTCTACTTCGGAATTATTTTACCTGAATATTTTAAGTAAAACGGCGGATATAGGTAATTTTTCGTTGAACGGAGATAATACCATTATCACACCTTCTCTTTTTCAGCCAGTACCCGGCACCAATGGCATTTGGCAGGCTGCCCGAATTAATATTTCCAATCTGCCTAATATAAATACATTGATACCTGCCGGTTTTTCTACTGCTGTAGCCAATAGTACGGGGCTATTTCATTTGGGTTTTCTCAATGGAGGTTTGGGTACCGGTAGCCGGTTGGGTTATTTTTCTAATTACAGCCAGGTGCAGTTATCACCGGTAATTACATCAGCATCCTGTTTCGGATCAGATATACAGCTGTTTTCAACACTGTATTCTAATGTAACGTATCAATGGAGTGGGCCCAATCAATTTACAAGTACACTCAATAATCCGGTTATTAAAAAAGCAGCGATAATTGACGCGGGTAAATATTATGTAACCGCTAATATCGGCGGATGTGGTATTTCTAAAGACAGTGTTACGGTTACCGTTCATGATTTACCTGCCCTGCAGTTTGTGAAACCGGCAGATACCGTTTGTTTAGGTAATTCAAAAAACATCCGATTTCTTTTAACGGGACAGGCACCCTGGAACCTGGTATATACAGATGGCATTAAAAATGATACGATTAATGTTATTACACAGAACGATACTTTTTTTGTTAAGTCACCCAAAGTGTCTGCTGTGTACAGTGTCAAAAATATATCAGATAATAATACCTGCTCGGCTGATGGAACAATCATTATTCAAAAAGATACGTTACTGGTGAGTTCTTTGCCGATAGCTAATTTTGGATACTCTCCCATTCGATGCGAAAAGAATGCAGTAACTTTTACAGACAGTTCAAAAAACGGTTTAGATACACTTACCCATTGGTACTGGATACTGGGGAATGGCACTGTGCGCGATGTTGCCAATAAAAAAATGTTTACTGAAGTATATTCTTCCTGGGGAGATTATACGGCACAGCTTGCGGTACAATCGAGCCTGGGTTGTAAGAGTGATACAATTAAGAAAGTGTTCACCATTCATCCCCTACCTAAAGTGGGTTTTATTTTACCCGAAATATGTTTGAATGATGCGTCTGCTTTATTTACCGATACTACCCGTTTGGCAGATGGCTCCCTGCCAAAAACATACGCATGGAATTTTGATGCCGCTTCCGCTTTACCGGTGGTTCCTGCCAATAAATATCCCAGCCCATTATCATCTTCTATCGCCAATCCGTTAATACAATATAAATTTTCCAGTAATTACCAGGTAAAAGAAACGGTCATCTCCGGGGATGGGTGTACAGACAGCCTAACAAAAAACTTTACAGTAAATGGCTCGAAACCCCATGCGGCTTTTGTTGTGCTGGATTCTACCCGATTATGCAGCAACAGGGCAATTCAGTTGCAAGATTTTTCTACTGTAGATTTTGGCAACGTGGCCCGGTCAGAAATTTTCTGGAACACTTCTGTTGACAGTCTGGATGAAACCCCGGTTTATGGAAAATTGTATAATTATTTATACCCTGATTTTCAAGTGCTGGTTACTAAAAAAATGGCTGTTAAAATGATTGCCCGTTCGGGCAACTCTGCTGTTTGTGCAGATTCTGTAACCCATATTATTACGCTTTATCAAAGTCCTAAAGTATCCTTTACCACTATACCGGGTATTTGTAATGATACTACCGCAAGGCAAATAATACAGGCAAAAGAAACAGGAGGTGTGGCCGGAACATTTGTGTATTCAGGGCAGGGGGTAAATGGAACAGGTTTATTTACGCCAGCGTTGGTAACATCCAATACCTATCCAATAAAATATTCATATACCAGTACCAAAGGCTGCAGTGATTCAGCCATACAGAATATAACTATCTGGCCTTCACCTGTTGCCAGATGGGGCGTGGGTTTACCTGTTTGCGAACGGAATGAAATACTCTTTTCCGATTCATCGATTACCAACTTTGGTAAGATACTAAACCGGTACTGGGATTTTGGAGATGGCACTACTCTAAATAAAAGCGATGCAAATCCATTTACGAAAAAATACATATCAGCCAGCAATTATACGGCCAGTTTACGGGTGATGACAGATAGCGGGTGCCGGAGTACTTACGTTGTTCAGAACCTTAACGTGCATTACCTGCCTGTAGTAAAATTTGGGATGCCCGATGTTTGTTTGCCTGTTGGAAAAGGATTGTTTACCGATTCATCAACTATCGGCGATCATTCTGAAAACCTGTTTACGTATGTCTGGAATTTTGGCGATAGAAATGACGCAGCCACTTCCCTTTTAAAAAATCCGGTTCATACATATACAGCATTGGGGGCCTATCCGGTTCAGTTAAAAATAACTTCGAAAGATGGTTGTACCGATTCATTACAACAACAGCTTACTACTGTATATCCAAGGCCTAATGCAGCTTTTCGTTTTCCTGTTGCAGAAATCTGTATGGCAGATACGATTCATTTTGCGGATGCAAGTAATGGATATACAGGTTCCATACAATCATGGCATTGGGACCTTGCACAGGGCAATACATCTATCTTGCAAAACCCTTACAGGCAGTTTACGGACTCCGGAATTTTTACCGTCCGCTTATTTATTAACGATGCAAAAGGTTGTATAAGCGATACAGCTATGCAATCCATAACCGTGAATCCATATCCACATCTTTCATTAGCCAACAGCCTGTTTGTTTTGCAAGGCGGCAGTGCGCAGTTGCATCCGATATTTTATGCCAACAACCCCCTGTTTAACTGGACGCCTAACTTATATTTAGACACGGCAACGATTGCCTATCCTGTTACTACCCCGTTGAATGATATAACTTATCAGCTTCAGTTAACCGGCAGAGGAAATTGTGCAGTAACGGGTTCTGTTTTTATAAAAGTATTGCTCGGACCAATCGTTCCCAACGCTTTTTCTCCTAATGGGGATGGCATCAATGATGCCTGGATCATTCAATACCTGGATAGTTATCCCGGATGTGTAGTTGAGGTTTTTGCCAGGAGCGGGCAAACTGTTTTCAGGTCGGTGGGTTATCAAATGCCATGGGATGGCACCCTGGATGGTAAACCATTGCCCATTGGTACTTATTATTATGTGATCAATCCCAAAAACGGAAAGGCAGTGATGAGTGGCTCTATCACACTAATTAAATAAGTAACGACACTAGCGTTTTGATATTACTCAAAGATATTCAATTGGTTACGATTTAGCTCTTTGAAATTTTGTTGTATTGTGTTTGAGAAAAGTTCATTAATTGGTACTTTATCAAAGACGGATATACTGATAACTTGAAGTATTTCATAAAGTGATTGTTTGAGGTTAAATCTCTTCTTTGCAATTGCAACTATTATGTAAACTGAGATGGCAATCCATATCTGAACTTTTACTGC
>JANXUL010000146.1 GCA_025356235.1 Bacteroidota bacterium | reverse complement strand
CATCACCCTACCAGTCCCACATGCACATCAACATCAGGATTATTTAATAAAAATTCTGCCATTTCTTCATTCATCTGGAAACCTTTTTCCATGGTGTACATGCTTATTTTCATGTTTTCTTTCGGTTCATAAATATTGAATCGGAGAGAAGATTTGCCAGGGAAGTTGCGTACATTTTTATCTACAAAACTTACAAAATCGGAAGTTACGGATGCAGGGTGTACACTGATTTCGATACTGCGGGTAAGGGTTTGTTTCACGGTCTCCAAAAGTGACATAGTATTGATTTTAAAATCAAATTCATTTGGCCGGTTATAGCGGGGGCGAAAAAACCCATTCAACAAAACATTCTGTCCCTTTTCCAGGTAGTTCTGGAACTTGATATAATCTTCGCTCCATAAAATAAATTCTGTTTTACCACTAAAATCTTCGATACTGAATGAACCGAAATTTTTGCCGGTTTTGGTTACCCGGTGTTGTACATCTATCACCAAACCCGCTACCCGGTGGCTTTTACCTGGATTGGATTGTAAATGCAGTGTTTCTTTTATTTCATTGAAATCATTAATCCTGGTGATACCATAATATTTTAATTCAAATTTAAAATGATCCAAAGGGTGGCCACTCATGAACATGCCGGTAACGTCTTTTTCATGATCCAAAAGTTCGGTCAATGTCCAAGGTTCGCAATTGGGAATCTTGGGTTGTGGTACCTGCATGGCTGCGGGCAGGTCGCCAAATAACGTATTGGTGGTGCCCGCACTTAACATTTGCTGTGCCTGCCCGTAACCAATTATTTTTTCCAGTCCCGTTGCCCTTTCCCCGTCAGCGATAGTAAAATATTGAGCCCGGTGGAAATTGGTAAACCCATCGAATGCCCCTGAATAAGCCAGGCTTTCCAGGGATTTTTTATTGACATTTTTTTGTAACACACGCTTAATAAAATCAAACATATCAGTGTACACGCCATTCTTTTCCCTTTCTGCAATGATATTATCTACGGCAGCATCGCCGGCACCTTTTAACCCACCCAAACCAAAACGGATCTCGCCTTTCTGGTTTACGGCAAAGCCTTTTAATGATTCATTGATATCAGGTCCCAGCACCCTAATACCCATCCGTTTACATTCTTCCATAAAGAAAGTGATCTTCTCAATGGCTCCGGCATGGTTTAATACGGCCGACATATATTCTCCCGGGTAATGTACTTTTAAATAAGCAGTCTGATACGCAACAAATGCATAACAGGTGGAGTGCGATTTGTTAAATGCATATTGGGCAAATGCCTCCCAGTCGGTCCATATTTTTTCGAGCTTATCTGCGGGGTGGCCTTTGGCTGTGGCACCCGAAATAAACTGGGCTTTCATTTTATCCAGCACCGATTTTTGTTTCTTACCCATCGCTTTGCGCAATACATCCGCATCGCCTTTGGTAAAACCAGCAAGGCTCTGGCTAAGCAGCATCACCTGTTCCTGGTAAACCGTGATACCGTAAGTATCTACCAGGTATTCTTCCATATCAGGCACATCATAACTAACCGGTTCACGGCCATGCTTGCGGTCAATGAATTTGGGTATGTATGCGATTGGGCCCGGGCGGTACAAGGCATTCATCGCAATCAGTTCATCAAATTTATCGGGCTTGAGTTCACGCAAGTATTTCTGCATGCCCACGCTTTCAAACTGGAATGTAGCATTGGTTTCACCTTTTTGATACAGTTGGAAAGTTTTTTCATCATCCAGCGGAATGGTATCAAGATCTATCACAACGTTATGATTCTGCTTGATCAGTTGCAATGCCGTTTTTAAAATGGACAGTGTTTTCAAACCCAAAAAGTCCATCTTCAACACACCGGCATCCTCAATAATACTTCCTTCAATTTGTGTTACCCAAAGGTCAGAATCGCGGGAAGTGGCTACGGGTATGAGTTCTGTCAGATCACAAGGTGCAATGATAATTCCTGCTGCGTGGATACCAGTATTCCGAACAGAGCCTTCTAATCTTTCCGCTTCTTTCAATACTTGTGCACGAATATCGGTACCATTATAAATTTCTCTGATCTTCTTTACATTCTCAATATCTTCCTGCTGGTACGCTTCTCTTTCCTGTAAAGAATTTTCACCTTCTTTTATAGTCAATGGCGCATGTAATACCCTGCGCAATTCTGTACCAGGCTTGTCGGGTACTAATTTCGCCAGCATATTACTCTCTGCGAGTGGAAGGTCTAGTACACGGGCCACATCTTTAATACTCATCTTGGCAGCCATCGTACCATAAGTGATGATTTGTGCTACCTGGTTCTTTCCGTATTTTTCAACAACATAATCAATTACTTTCTGGCGTCCTTCATCATCAAAGTCGGTATCTATATCGGGCATGCTCTTACGGTCCGGGTTAAGGAAACGCTCGAACAGCAAATTGTATTTAATGGGATCAATGTTTGTGATACCGATGCAATAAGCTACCACACTGCCTGCTGCAGAACCACGCCCAGGACCAACAAACACATCCATTTCACGTCCGGCTTTGATAAAATCACTCACAATTAAAAAGTACCCTGCAAAACCCATGGTTCGGATGGTGAACAATTCAAAATCCAGCCGTTCCTGTATTTCAGGGGTAAGGTCATTGTACCGT
>JANXUL010000087.1 GCA_025356235.1 Bacteroidota bacterium | reverse complement strand
GCACCGCGCTTTTGATGTGGGCATTTGCGAGCAGCATGCCGTAACCGTGAGTGCAGGTATGGCTACACAGGGACTACGTGTTTTCTGTAATATTTATTCTTCGTTCATGCAAAGGGCTTACGACCAGGTGGTGCATGATGTGGCCATTCAAAAACTACCGGTTGTATTCTGTTTAGACAGGGCTGGCCTGGTGGGTGAAGATGGGCCTACGCACCATGGTTGTTATGATATACCCTACATGCGCTGTATACCTAACCTCGTTGTTAGTGCCCCCATGAATGAACAGGAACTCCGTAACCTCATGTACACGGCACAATTGGAAAGCAATCAATACCCATTTGTTATCCGTTACCCCCGTGGTGAGGGTGTGATGCCTGAATGGAGAACACCATTGGAAGAACTTCGGATAGGCAAGGGCAGAAAATTAAAGGATGGTGAAGAAGTGGCGATCTTAAGTTTTGGCCATCCGGGTAATTTTGCACAGGCAGCTATTCGGGAATTGCGCACACAGGGCATAAACCCTGCCCATTACGATCTGCGTTTTGTAAAACCAATTGATGAAGATTTATTACACGAAGCATTTAGCAGATACAGTAAAATGGTAACTGTTGAAGATGGAACGGTGGTTGGTGGTTTTGGCAGTGCAATACTTGAGTTTATGAATAAAAACCATTACCATGCAGAAGTAAAAATATTAGGTATCCCCGACAGGTTGGTGGAACATGGCACCCCTAAAGAACTGCACAGGGAATGTGAATATGATGCACAGGGAATAGCAGATGCGGTTAGGGAGTTGATGAAGGATAAAGTGAAGGCAACTGTTTTACACGGATAAACACCATCAAATTTTTACAGATCCATACGTTTGCGCGTATGGATTTTTTGTTTGTCAGCATCTCATTGGGGAAAACAAGCGTATGTTTCACAAGTGTGCATTCCTGATTATTTTTTTTAATACCGCTACTTATAACCTGCAAGCAGACACTTCGTTAACCGCAGCCCAAACGCTCATCAGTAAAATGGCCGAAGCAAAGATCTTTTGCAGAAATAAAGGATACGATACCAGTGTAAGCTTCCTGTTGGATCTTACGTTACCTAATGGGCGGAAACGTTTTTTTATTTGTGACATAAAAAATAATAAGATCATTAACAGTGGATTGGTAACCCATGGCAGTTGTAACTCACGGTATCTATCACAGGTACAATATTCAAATACACAGGGTTGCGGATGCAGTTCTTATGGTAAATACAAGGTAGATTCCTTGTACAAAGGAAAATTCGGGGATGCTTTTAAGCTCTACGGTTTAGACAGCAGTAACAGTAATGCTTACAACAGGTTTATTGTACTTCACTCGCACAGTTGCGTACCGGATATAGAAGTTTATCCAAACCAAATCTGCAATAATGAGGGATGCACTACTGTATCGCCTGCTTACCTGAAAAAATTGGCATCTGTAATAACAACCAGAACAAGGCCTATTCTGCTGTGGGTGTTTCAATAATATCTGTGTCACCTACATTTCCCTCAGCCAGTAAATCTTCTTCCCGGTTATCGTTCCATTCAACAATAAAATTATTCATTCCCTGTCCTACCATCAGCTTCATAAATTTCTGTTGAGATAATTCAAGGATGCATAAGAATAGGAAAATCGCATGTATCCTGTCTTCACAAACCTCGAATACTTTTTCGAATGAAACGGTCCTTTCCTCTTGCACAAAGCCCAGCATATAATCGCGGCTACCTTCCATGGTGTAATTATAACGCACTACGGTATGCACCGGCCTGTTCTGTCGTTCCTGTACGCGCAGCATTACTTTTTCAAACGCTTTCATCAGTTTGAACATGGTAATGTTCTGTATTTCCGTTCCTTCAGAAGCTTCTTCGCCTATCTGCGAAATCTCGCGCTGGAGGTTGCCGCGTTTGATCATCAGCATACGTTGGGCCTCCATCTCTGCCATTTGTACTGCGGCTTCTTTAAAACGTTTGTATTCAAGAATTTTATCAATCAGTTCCTGCCGTGGATCAATTTCATTACCCGAGGCATCAATTTCTTTTCGTGGCAATAACAACCTCGCCTTAATGCGCATGAGTGTAGAAACAAAAAGAATAAATTCACTGCTCAGTTCTATATTCAGTTTCTCTCCGTTATGAATGAAATCAAGAAAATCATTGATGATTCTTGTAATGGGTATATTGTAAATATCCAGTTCGTCTCTTTCGATAAAAAACAATAAAAGGTCGAAGGGGCCCTCAAACTGGTCTAACTTAATCTGGTAACTCACATTATTCACGGGTCTGTAGCTTTAGTTGCAAAGAAAACTGAATCAGCCATAAAAAGACTGATGAGGGCAGAATAGTTATCCACTTAGGAAAGCCCGGCATTAGTTGCCTGACTGTAGAATCTGTCAAGTTCAGGCCGGAACTCATAATTCATACCTATTTCATTTCCGCAAGGAATCCCTGATTTCCATCAATAACTGGTCTGTAGAAGATGGCGTTGGCGGAGCAGGAGGTGCTTCTTCCACTTTCTTTTTAGAACTGTTTATTGCTTTGATGATCATGAAAACAACAAATGCTACAATGATAAAATCAAGTATAGTGGTTAGAAAAGCACCGTATTTTACAGCTACTTCTGCAACAGCCGGGGTGACCACTTTACCGCCCGCATCTTTTACGGCATCGACGGCTGCTTTCAGTACGACTTTCTTTTGCGCAAAATCTATCCCACCGGTAAGCATACCCACCAAAGGCATTATTACTCCATCAACAAAAGAAGTAACGATTTTTCCAAATGCTGCACCCATTACAAAAGCTACAGCAATATCAACCAGGTTGCCCTTCATGGCAAATTCCTTAAATTCTTTCAGCATACCCATAATGATAGTTTTTGGTTTCCGTGAAAATATAAAAAATAGTGGTGTATTTTTATTTTTTCAGTCCGGGGTACTGCATCTTCAGGCTTTTCAGTAAATCAAACAATGCCGAAGCGATGAGATGGTCTTTATACCAGTTTTGATCAGCTGGGGTAATATTCCAGGGAATCTTATTGCAGTGAGCGAAGCAATCCTCATACATTTTCATATAGATATCCCAGAGCTTGGCTTCTTTAAAATCATTATCATTATACTTCCATCTTTTTTGTGGATTCTTGATCCTTTCCGCCAAACGGATTTGTTGCTCTTCCGGAGACAGGTGCAAATAGAATTTAAGGATATGTGTATTGTTGTGCACCGCCAGCAGTTCTTCAAAATCATTAATGGCTTTCATGCGTTCTTTAGCCATTTTATCGTTACACCATTTATGAACGCGGGTTATGAGAATGTCTTCATAATACGATCGGTTGAATACTTGTATCATTCCCTTTGCTGGTGCGTGCTGGTGAATACGCCACAAAAAATCATGCGATGCTTCCAGGTCTGTTGGCGCTTTGAAAGAGGTTGCCGTTACACCTTGTATGTTCAGTTTCCCAAACACATCGCGCACCAGTCCGTCTTTTCCGCTGGCATCCATACCCTGTATTACAATCAATACAGCATGTTTGGATTCTGCATATAATAAATTCTGCAGGTCATCCAGTTCTTCAAGGATCTTGGCGGTCTTCGCTTTTGTTTTCTCTTTATCAAGCCCTTTCGGAGCTCTGGTACTTATCTTATGCAAATGAATGGCAGGCACGGGAATGAGGTTTTATTAAAATTATTCTTTTGTTTTTGTAAAAACACCAACTTTGGCCAAATTAATTGCGTGAAAGAGAAAGTATTTAATTGGGGCCTGTTTATAATACTCTCCATTATCTGGGGCAGCTCATTTATACTGATGAAAGCCGGTATGAATGCACTAACCCCCTACCAGGTTGCTTCTATACGCATATTAAGCGCTGGACTGGTGTTGATACCCTTTGCCCGGAAAGCCTTGCAACAGATACCCCGAAATAAAATGTTCATTGTTATCATATCCGGTTTACTGGGTAGTTTTTTTCCTGCTTATCTTTTTTGCATTGCCGAAACAAAAATTGACAGTTCCTTAGCCGGTATACTCAATG
>JANXUL010000108.1 GCA_025356235.1 Bacteroidota bacterium | reverse complement strand
TAAGATCAATGGTTAAGGGTGAACATACCGGCGATGGATTTGCAACAATTACTGTGGGTAATGGATTGATCGTTGCCGTAACAGGTTTAATAACATTACAGCCAGTTGATGGATCTGTTCCTTTAATATAATAAGTTCCTGTAACTGTTACAGTATTTGCATTTATTAAGGGAGTTGTTATAAATCCATCGTCGGTATGTTCACCCTTAACCATTGATCTTACGTTAGCAACGATAACATCAACGGGAAGTACGGCGGGATTATCTTATACCCAATGGATAAATGCATTGGCAACAACTCCTCTAATAAATGCAAATACAGTAACAGCTACAGGAACCTACTATATTAAAGGAACAAATCCCACAACCGGTTGTAATGTTATTAGGCCTGTTGTGGCAACGATTAATCCATTTCCTACTGTAGTTGTTATAAATCCATCGCCGGTATGTTCACCCTTAACCATTGATCTTACGTTAGCAACGATAACATCAACGGGAAGTACGGCGGGATTATCTTATACGCAATGGATAAATGCAATAGCCACCTCTGCGTTAGGGAATGCCGCTGCGGTAACGGCTGCAGGAACCTATTATATTAAAGGAACGATACCCGCAACAGGCTGTAGTGTTACACAACCGGTTACAGTAACTATCAATCCACAACCCATAGTCTCCCCCATAACCGGTGCAACTACCGTGTGCGCAAATAATTCAACCACACTAAGCAACGCAACAGCAAGTGGCGTATGGAGCAGCAGTAATAATTCTGTAGTAATCATTAATGCAGGTGGCCTGGTAACAGCTGTTGGGCCTGGTTCTGCAACAATCAATTATACCGTTACAAATGGTAATGGCTGTATCAAATCAGCTATTGCTTCTATGAATGTGTTGGCCGTTCCAGCTATTCCCACCATTACTGCATCGGGACCCACCACATTTTGTGACGGTGGATTTGTTAGTATACAAAGTAGTTCGGGAACAGGTAACCTATGGTATAAAAATGGGGTATTAATTGCCGGACAGACCAATCAAACCTATACGGTTACAACAAGTGGTATCTATACTTTATCAGTAGGCAACGGTAGTGGATGCATAAGTAACTCATCCGGTTTGGGAACTGTTGTAACAGTAAGCCCTTTGCCAACCGTAACGGTTACCAACCCCGCAGCCGTATGTTTTCCGGGAACGATTGATCTCACAGCAGCCAACCTTACAAAAGGAAGTACCAACGGGTTAGCATACACACAATGGACAAATGTATTGGCAACCACTCCTCTAACAAATTCGACTACGGTAACCATTACGGGAACCTATTATATTAAAGGAACAAATCCATCAACCGGCTGTTCGGTTATACAACCGGTTACTGCAACAATTAATCCATTGCCTGTTGTTATCATTAGCAATCCTCCAGCCATCTGTTCACCCGGAACAGTTGACCTTACCTCAGGAAATATTACGGCAGGAAGTACAGCAGGCCTAGTATTTACCCAATGGATAAATGTATCGGCTACTACTGCGCTAACAAATGCCAATACTGTAAGTATAAGCGGGTTATATTTCATTAAAGGAGCCATACCTGCAACAGGGTGTGGGGCGATACAACCGCTTCTGGTAACTATCAATCCTCTTCCAACGGGAACTATTCAAACACTTGCACAAAATTATATCTGTGAGGGCATCCCGACTGTACTTACAGTTATTTCCAATGCTGATAGTTATCAATGGTATGTTAATCAAAAAAATATTGTGGGTGCTACCGGGGTAAATTATGCAGCAGTAGCAGCGGGTAACTATGGTGTGCGATTTATTTCAAAAGAAGGCTGTGCAGATACAGCAATAAATACAACACAACTGGTATTGTTTATAAAACCGTTGCTGGAATTTATCCCCGATAAGCAATGTTTAAGCAACCCGGTTCTTTTTATTAACCGCTCATCCTATGCCAATTCCGGAAACATTTCCTGGCAATGGGATTTTGGTGATGGAACCAATTCAACTCTTTTCTCCCCATCACATATATACCCTGCAGAAGGCATGTATCAGATAACACTTAGGGCTAATAATATTTCCTGTCCCAACTTAACAGACAAACTAATACTTGCCTATTTTATCGAATCACCGATACCGGGCATACGGTATGCTGCTGTAAATGCAATAGCCAATCAACCCGCAGTTATTACAGCAAGACCATTCGGTGCAAAATACTTGTGGAAACCATTCAATAATCTGAACAGTTTTACAATACAATCGCCCATGGTAACCCTTACAGCAGAACAAACCTATACGGTCGATATTACTTCAGCAGAAGGTTGTGTTACTACCGATACTGTATTGGTAAAAATAATCCAGGGCAGTGAGATCTATGTGCCACAAGGCTTTACACCCAATGGCGATCGGCAGAACGACAGATTATATCCTATAATGGAAGGAATAAAAGGGCTTGCCTATTTTAAAGTATTTAACCGCTGGGGTAACCTGGTATTTCAGGTAAATGATGCCATCCCGGCAAATGGGTGGAACGGAAAATTTAATGGGATTGATCAACCTGCCGGTAGCTATGCATGGATTGCCGAAGCAGTGGATGTATATGGAAATACTATCAGGAGAAGCGGGAGTGTTTTGTTGATCAGGTGAGTATCGGTCGGAACGCTAAAGCGACATGAACGATAAATGCCAGAGGTTAACTAACCTAAAATTATTTATGCGGAGAAAGTTTATCCATATCATCTTTTACCTCTGCTGTATTTGCCTGTTTCAACAACCGGCTAATGCACAGGATCCGCATTTCTCACAATACTTCAGTTCCCCATTAACGTTCAATCCCGCATTAACCGGCTATTTTGATGGTACCCAACGGCTTGCTTTTACTATCAGGAACCAATGGGCAAATATTGGTGAGCCTTATACAACAGCCACGGTATCTTACGACAGTAAGATTTTAAAAAATAAGATTGGCAGTAATGACAGATGGGGCCTGGGTGTGTTGGCCTTATACGATCAATCTTCAGGTGGAATATTTAAGAACAATTACATTTCTTTATCAACCGCATTTCATAAGGGATTGGATGCAGAAGGCAACCAAAGTATCGGTATTGGTATTCAGGCAGGTTATGCACGCAACAGTGTTGATTTCAACCGGATCTCATTCAGCAACCAATACACTAACGGCGGATTTAACCTGAGTATACCAAGTGGAGAAACAGTCAATAACCAATCTGTTTCATACGCAGATGTGAATGCGGGTATCATATATAACTACGGCGATGAAAATGGTAACCTGTTTACCATGGGTGCAAGCATATATCATATACTGCGCCCCAGACTTTCTTTTTTCAGCGGAAATAATACTTCATTACAAAGACGCTATGGGGTACACGCAAGTGCCAACCTGAATTCGGGCGACAGGAATTATTTCTTTGTCAGTAGCCATCTCATGCAACAGGCCGGTGCGAATGAAGTAGTTTTTGGTGCTGCCTATGGATTGGGGATTGGTGAAACCGATTTGCATTTATACCTGGGCGCATGGCTGCGGGTAAAAGATGCATGCTATCCATACATCGGCTTACGTTCATCCAATTACCAATTGGGATTAAGTTACGACGTTACCAGCTCAGACCTTGCCCGCGCAAAAGGATTCAGCGGAAGCAGTGAACTGAGTTTTATTTATTTCTTCAACAAAGAAAACAGGAAGGGGATACCATGTTTTTTTTAATGAAAGAAGGTTGAGGAATAGAAAAGTTAAAATAGTTAAAGGGGTTAAAGTAGTTAAAAGGATACTTTCATTTCTAACTACTTTAACCCTTTTTAACCTTCTATAACCCAATCCTACAAAGTAATCACACTATTGCTGCCACCATACACATTCCGACTCTCACTGTCTGCCGCGGGGTCGTTGATCCATTCTGTTGCATTAACACGGTATTTGAATTCATGCTGAGAATCCTTAGGTAAGGAAACATCGGCCCAAAAACTGCCGTCTTTCTTTTTACTCATTACTACTGAATTTTCCCAGTCACTATTCAAACCCAGTATTTCAACTGTTTCAGCATTATCCACGGAAAAAGAAAATTTTACTTTACAGTAATCTTTGGTCTTGAAGTATGTTTTTTGTATCATTTTAGGCTTTTATTTCTATGCTTAATACCTTTTTTGGTAAAAAGTAACCCGTATGCCTTGAAATCATAGTAAATAATACATAATATAAAAATATGCTTATAAAGCAACAAGCTTAAAAATATCCATCAATTGCGATTAAAAAGGCTATGCTGACTGGCGCTATGCAGGTTACGCCAAACCCGGTTAATTTCTGTTTCCGGATCTGCTGCCAGCATACCACAAAAAGGATATAATTCGTCTACTACACGCCTGGCGGTAATTGCCAGCTTTTTACTGCAAACACTGATACGGGTCATCAATTCTGTAGAAACAGGTTCCCTCTTCAGACAATATTCCCAGGAGTTTTCTGTGATCTGATAAAATTGATCCCTGCATTCTGCCAGTTGCTTCAGCGAAGTTTTCAGGCAGGATTGCAGTGCAGGGTTAACGGTTTGAGCTGATAGGATCTGGCAGAGATCTAGAAAACGGATAGCCATCCCCGAACTATTAACAGCAAGTGTTAACTCTGCAAACGACATAAAAGGATATTGATAAATTGGACTTTGCAAATAAGCTTCTTCACTATTGATCTGGAAAACCCTGTTTTCGGGTACCCATAATTCGATTACTTCAAAACCAAAACTTCCGGTAGCTTTCATCCCGATACTGTTCCAGTGGTGATGAATGGTTACTTCATTTTTCAGGAATAGGAAGGACCGGATGTCCGGGATTCCATCTTCTTTTTTTAACTGAATACCATTTTCTTCTATTGTGCAGTTGGCAGTAAAAGCAGTTGCGTGGGCCGCGCCTGTTGCATGCGGCCAGTGACCGGTAATCTTATATCCGCCATTTTTTTTCTCTGCAACGCCCGAAGATTTACCGCTACCTGCAATGCAAACCATTGGGTGATTAAAAACAGTACTGGCTACTTCAGGCGTAAGAAAACCAACGAACCAACCAGCACCTGCACAAAGCGTTACGGTCCAGCCGAGAGATCCATCAGTCCAGGCAAGGCTTTCTTCTAACCGTAGAGCATCGGGGAGCGATAATCCAAGGCCCTGACAGGTTTCGGGAACAAATAACTGAAACCATTTTTGTTCATGGATCAGCGATAGTTGGGCAGGATGTAATTTTTTCAGCAACTCTGCTTCAGCGGCATGGTTGCGGATACGCTGAACCAAATTCGAAGCAATATATTCTGATGGATGGCGTATAACTTTCATGGTAAAAAATTTTTTTCTTTCCTGATGATTCGTTTCCATTCATAATAACCCATAATAGCAACAATGAACAGAAACAGGGTAAGTGCGGCAAAAAGTGGTAATCGTTTATAGAATAAGAGCGGGATAGCGAAAAGATTAGAGATATTCAACAATATCCAGTTTTCAATCTTCCGTTTGGCTAGCAGCCACATTCCGGCCCAGGCTGTTGCGCTTACCCATGCGTCCCATACAGGAACTGTGGAATTGGTAAAATACCTGAGCGACAGGAACAGAAGCAGAAAGCCGATGAATACTATGGATAAGACGATCAGCCATTCTTCACGACTGCAATAACTAACCTTAACAGACGGAAGGTTTTTCTTTTTAACCCAATACCACCAGCCATATATGCTCATGATTACATAATAACCATTCAGCAGGCATTCGGCATACAGGCCGGCTATGGTTAGTATATAGATGGAGATAAGTGTTGCTGCAATACCTGTAGGGTATAACCATATCTTATTTGATTTTGCCAGCCATACTTCTGCAATACCCAGGCCAACAGCGAGCCATTGGATTGCATTGGTTTCTTTAATCTGCTGCAGCAACACCTGCCAGCTTTCCGATAAAGCCATGCCAATTATTTTTTACATGAATAATGTTTACGCAAACAGGTGTGGGCAATAGCTGGTCAAAAAAAAATAATATCCTCCCTACGCCGGCATTATCCGGATCAGGTACATGAAAGAGATGTGTAAGCCTCTTTCAATGGGTATAATCTCAGCCTGTTTTCACCGGAAGTAGGGTTATGCTAACCATTACCATTCCGAAAGGCACCCCTTGCGTATAATTGAAGATAAGATAATAATCTTTATCCATTTTTAAAATGGGTATGCTTGCCTGGTTAACTGCGAATAATGGATTTTGATAATCAACTATTTTATGAAATAAGGTATTAGTTCCGATAATTTATTTTTGCTGATATTTAGAAATAGGTATTTATTTATTTAGATTTAGTCTAATAAAGATGGTCAGATTTTTCTCGGAACCTGATTGACCATTTTAATATGATAAGGCGTGGCAGCTTGCAGCCACTTGAAAAACAGGGCGATTCCGAAAAGCCAAATGAGTAGGGAAAATTTTAAATTAAAATGTATGCCTAAGTATGTAATTGAAAGAGAAATTCCCGGCGCGGGAAAATTAACTGCGGAACAACTAAAAGGTATTTCACAAACATCCTGCGGAGTACTTAGTAATATGGGACCGCAAATACAGTGGGTACAGAGTTATGTAACAGGAGATAAAATTTATTGTATTTATATTGCACCAAACGAACAAATGGTTCTTGAGCATGCAAAAAAAGGAGGGTTCCCTGCAAATTCCGTTAGCGAAGTCTCTGTTATCATTGACCCGACAACTGCAGAATAAGTTCCTGCAAATTAAAAGGGTCATAGTACAAAATTTGTTTTTTTACTTTTATGCTCTCCTCACTGCGAAAAGTTGCCTCTTTTGAGATACTTTATTCCAATTGGGAGAAGATGATAATTAAATACGGAAGCGTAAACCCATATCGACTAGCGAACACATTTGTTTTTTATTCAGATGATCTGCTACACCTAACTTATGTAACATGGAAATGTAAAAGGCGGCCCGCTACCAGACCGCCTTTTACAAGCATATAATAAAACCATTAACTCAAGCCAGGTCAAAACGGTCGAGGTTCATCACCTTGGTCCACGCCGCAACAAAATCGTGCACAAATTTCTCCTGCGAATCCTCACAAGCATACACTTCAGCTATAGCCCGAAGTTCAGAGTTAGAACCAAAGATGAGATCTACACGGGTTCCGGAACATTTGATCTGGCCGGTCTTACGATCACGTGCCTCAAAAACATCCTGGGCGTCTGAAGTAGCGTTCCACTTAACACCAAAATCAATCAGGTTAACAAAAAAGTCATTGGTAAGCGATTCGGGACGCTTGGTGAATACACCCTGCTGCGACTGATCAAAATTTGTATTCAATACACGCATACCACCAACAAGAACGGTCATCTCAGGTGCGGTCAGTGTTAAAAGTTGTGCCTTATCCAGCAACAATTCCTCTGCTGTTACAGTGTGTTTGGGTTTGAAGTAGTTGCGGAAACCATCCGCAGCCGGCTCTAGTACGGCGAATGATTCAACATCGGTTTGTTCTTGCGATGCATCGGCTCTACCGGGTGTAAACGGAACGTTTAAAGAATGACCTCCAAGCTGAGCCGCCTTCTCAACACCTGCACAACCACCCAATACGATCAGATCAGCAATTGAAACATGCTTACCACCAGACTGGGTGCTGTTGAATTCTTTTTGAATATCCTGAAGCTTAGCCAATACATTAGCCAGCTGCGCGGGGTTATTCACTTTCCAATCTTTCTGTGGAGCCAAACGAATGCGTGCACCGTTTGCACCACCGCGTTTATCAGAACCACGGAACGTAGAAGCGGATGCCCATGCGGTTGATACGAGCTGGGATACAGAAAGTCCTGAAGCCAGTATCTTATTCTTAAGCGCAACAATATCTTTATCGTTAATGAGTTCATAGGTAACGGCAGGAATAGGATCTTGCCAGATCAACTCTTCGGCAGGTACCTCAGTACCTAAATAACGGGCAATAGGACCCATATCGCGGTGTGTGAGTTTGAACCAGGCACGCGCAAATGCATCTGCAAACTCAGCGGGGTTCTCGAAGAAATGTCTTGAAATTTTCTCGTAAACAGGATCTACTTTCAGGGCGAGGTCTGCTGTAAGCATCGTTGGCGCATGACGTTTTGAAGCGTTGTGTGCATCCGGCACTGTGCCGGAACCTGCGCCATCTTTCGGTTTCCACTGATGCGCACCGGCCGGGCTTTTGGTCAGCTCCCATTCGAAGCCAAACATGTTTTCAAAATAGTTGTTGCTCCATTTAGTTGGTGTGGTAGTCCAGGCGCCTTCGAGGCCACTGGTAATCGTGTTTTCTCCATTTCCGCTACCAAATGTGTTGTTCCAGCCAAGGCTTTGCTCTGCAATACTTGCAGCTGCAGGTTCTTTACCAATGTATTGGCCAGGATCGGCAGCACCATGGGTTTTACCGAATGTGTGACCACCGGCGATTAACGCTACTGTTTCTTCATCATTCATTGCCATACGGCCAAAAGTTTCGCGGATGTCGCGGGCAGATGCAAGTGGATCAGGATTTCCGTTAGGGCCTTCCGGGTTCACGTAAATCAGGCCCATCTGAACAGCGGCAAGCGGATTCTCCAGTTCACGGTCGCTGGTATAGCGCTCGTCTCCCAGCCATTCTTTTTCAGAACCCCAATAAATGTCTTCAGCAGGTTCCCAAACATCCTCACGTCCCCCAGCGAAACCAAAAGTTTTGAAGCCCATAGATTCGAGGGCACAGTTACCGGCAAGGATCATCAGATCTGCCCAGGAAATTTTCTTTCCGTATTTCTTTTTAATTGGCCAGAGCAGCAAACGTGCCTTGTCGAGATTGGCATTATCGGGCCAGCTGTTGAGTGGTGCAAAACGCTGTGTACCAAAACCTGCACCACCACGTCCGTCAGAGATGCGGTAAGTACCTGCACTATGCCAGGCCATACGGATGAAGAAGGGACCATAGTGGCCATAGTCCGCGGGCCACCAGTCCTGCGATGTGGTCATAAGATCAAAAATGTCTTTTTTCAAGGCAGCCAGATCCAGGCTTTTAAACTCTTCAGCGTAATTAAATGTCTCACCCATGGGATTGGACAAAGAAGAGTTTTGGCGAAGGATGTTCAATTTTAATTGATTAGGCCACCAGTCACGGTTTCTCGTACCACTACCTGCGCTTTGTTTTAAGGCTCCTCCATGAAACGGGCACTTGGCTTCGTCGTGGTTGATGTGAGCCATTGTCTGATTTTGTTCGTTATGCATATTGTTGTTGTTTTATCAGATAGATAATGGCGAATGTATCAATGAATTAACCAACATGTTTATCTATTTAATTGATTAACTCATAGATAAAAACTATTAGCCACTTTTAATTACTTTATTAAGAAGGTTAAAGTGGATTTACTTGATCGGATCAATTTGTTCTGGCGAAGCGGGATCGTTTTATTGTCGCGAGGTGTTGTCATAGGGTTGCCGATAACGCAAAGCCCCTTCCGATGCGTTCGTGATACTAATTACCTTATAATATCAAGATGAATCCTTTCTCCTTTATCCAGGGGTATAATGCCCACTTTCTTTTTAAATATTTTCCACTCATTCATCATTTCTTTCAATTTTTTGGGCTGAGACTTTGAAAGATCTTTTGTTTCTCCCCAATCTTCATCAATTTTATACAATTCAAAAGCGGTTTCATTAAAGGGATCGCTTGTATTTGTAATCTTCCAGTTGCCTTTTATCAACAGACAGCCTCCATAATGTTCCAATGCATATACATAGTTTGGATCATGAATGGTTTTGCTTTTTCCCTGTATATAAGATAAAAATGATTGCCCCAGTATCGGCATCACTTTTTTGTTATTATACATTTCCGGGTAGGAAATATGGGCTATCTCAAGAAAAGTAGGAGCCAGGTCCATTACATTGATAAATACATTTTCTATTCCGGGAGTTCTTTTTACATACTTTCCTGAAATGATCAGAGGTGTATTGATTCCTCCTTCGGTGGGATATTCTTTAAATAATTTAAATGGTGCTGCACCAACCTGTGCCCACTGTGGCCCATAAGAAACAAAAGAAGAAGCTTTACCCATATTTTCATAGCTGTTATCATAATGCTTGCGGATAAAAGGCCCAAACCCTGGATGATTATAAAAATCTTCTGCCGCTGCCCCATTGTCCGACATAAAAATAATCAGTGTATTATCTAATTGATTTAAGTTTTTCAGAAATTGTATCAATTCACCAATATGTTTATCAAGATTGTCAACCATGGCGGCATACAATTCCATTTTCTTTGATTCAATCTTTTTTTCTTCAGCAGTTAACTGGTTCCAGGGTTTAATAGTGCTTAGCCGTGGCGGTAATTTTGCATTTGCTGGAATAACGCCTATTGTCTTTTGATGTTGAAACCGAAGCACTCTCAGCGAATCATACCCCATATCATATTTACTTTTATATTTATCCAGGTATTCATCTGGAACCTGCAGTGGCCAATGGGGAGCGGTATAGGTGAGGTAAGCAAAAAAAGGTTTATCTTTTTGTGCATTCTTAATATACCCCATCATTTTCTCTGTGTATATATCGGTAGAAAACTTTCCCTCAGGAAATGCAATAGCCTTATCGTCTTCCCGGTATTGGGGTGGCATGTTTTCAAAAATGGCATTATTGCCAAAATGATTGGCACCGCCTTCAAGTAAAGTAAAACTTTTTTCAAATCCTTTTGCATAAGGGATGTAAGCATTTTCACTTCCGATATGCCATTTACCAGCCATGAATGTTTGATAACCGCCATCTTTCAGCAGTTGAGCAACAGTTACTACTCTGTCAGACAAATGATGTTCGTAACCGGGCTTACCTTGCCTTGAAGTATGATCAACCGAGAACATGGAGCCGATACCTGCAACATGATTGTTGTTTCCGGATAATATCATGCTTCGGGTAGGTGCGCATAGAGGTGCAGTATGAAACCGGTTAAACAAAAGACCTTTTTTTGCCAGTAGATCAATATTAGGTGTATTAATATCACCCCCAAAACATCCCAGGTCTGTGTATCCAAGATCATCCGCCACAATCAACAAAATATTCGGTCTGTCTGACTGTTTATATTTTAATTTTTCTTTATTCTCAAAGCTGACGAGTGATAACAGGAGGAGTCCAAAGAGTATTTCTTTCATACTGGGAAATTTTTATGCAAAGCACATAAAATTAATGGTTTGTGTATCGATCAATTGCGAAGGCAGGGAATTCATTGTTTGTCCAGCCCGGTACAAATGCCCATTTGAAAATATATTGTTGAAGTTAAGTACTATAGCTGAACATTTAACGTCGAGCTCGAACCACTGCTGATGCTTGTACATAGCTGATGATATACTATCCCGCCCTGCTTTTGCAAATATTTTTGTTGTGCGTAGGTTTCATTAAGCTTAAATTATCTAATTGGGCTGTGATTTTATTCTATTCAGTTTTGTTTGTGATAATATAAGAGCGAAATAACAACAAACCCCAAACCGAAAATTATTTCTCCAAGCAGCATTGCTTTGATATCATACCTGTCGTGTAGCCAACCATCATACATGGTCATATATACTGGGGCAATGTTACTAATAGAAGAAAGTAATGCATACTTGGTAGCCTGCGGGTGAAAGAGAAAAGGAAGCCAAGACCTGGAAAGAGCAGGCAGGCCGTCTGATTCGCAAACCTTAAAATTAAGACCACTATTGCGTCAATATTGGTCTTTTTTTGTAAATCTAGGGTATGAAAACGGCTTCGAATTTAGATTCCAGGAGAGTGGTTTTGATTCATTGGAAAAAGGATGCCTCGCGACCATTTGAAGTGTATTCAAATCTTAAGAATTTCAGCCTGGCTAATCCTCAATATCCATATAATACTTTAAATAACTACCTGTCGAAAAAAAAGTGCCTTTTGAAACGGATGATGTCCGGGTGGAACGAAAGCAAATTATTTCAAAACCCGGTCGGACTAAAAAACCTGATTTACCTAAACGGTTGTTCTGGGAATTCAAGTACGACGAAATGGATTGGCAAAAAGACTCCGAAACGGTAATTGAACGGGTTGTCGAACGGGGATCACAGGAAGAGTGGCAGGAGATGATACGATTTTACGGAGAAAAGAAAGTAGTGAATACGCTTACAAACAAGACTATCTATTTGACGGATCGTGCAATAAAAAAAGTATGCGATTTTTTTAAACTTAAACCTGAAGATTTAAAGTGTTACATAAGGAAACAGTCGAGACCTCAACGCTGGATCTGATTCATAGGCTGATGAAGACGTAAAAGAATTTAACCTCGTGGGTGGAACAGCACTCGCCTTAATGGTGGGGCACAGGATATCCGTTGATATTGATCTTTTTACAGATAATCCCTTCGATGCGCAAAGGCTCGGCGCGCTGCTATCAGCAAAATACAAGGTGGATAATCTTGAAACGGATAATAATACCATCAATTGCTTTATTGAGGATGTTAAAGTGGATTGTATTGCGCACTGTTATCCATGGATTCAACCTGCAGTTTTTATAGAAGATATACGAATGGCATCAATCGAAGATATTGCCGCGATGAAGTTTAACGCAATTGTACAGGATGGTTCACGATTAAAAGATTTTATCGATATCTACGTTTTGCTTGCACATAAATCATTAGCGCAATTGCTTTCGTGTTATGTACAAAAATATCCAAACGTCAGTGCGTTAACTGCCGGCAAAGCGCTTCTTTATCATAATGACGTAAAACAAACACAGAAGCTTGATCTTCTTAACCAGAATATCAACTGGCGGAACATTGTAAAGCGATTAAGGCAGGCATCCATTAATCCCCAGAAAGTATTTGAACCGGAAAGTAAATTACTGATTCGTCAAACTCCACGACAATCGAGAGGCAGAAGGATACGTTGATAAGCCACAGGCTCAAAGGCAGGTATGTGGGTGTCTTTTTATGATTGCGGTAGAAAAGTCATCGAAGCCGACCGCACCTAAAAAATTTCTGAACTTTTTTTTAAATAAATTCCTGTTTGCAAATTGTTTGCAAATGAAAAAAGCAGCTATGAGTTTTAAGTCATAACTGCTTGATTGTTAAGCTCCCCCTTCTGGACTTGAACCAGAGACCCTCTGATTAACAGTCAGATGCTCTAACCAACTGAGCTAAGGAGGAGTATAACTTGCTAAGTAGCAAATTTCCCATAAGGGGCTGCAAAAATAGGGAAAAATGCTTCCTGACAAAATCTCTATTCCAAAAAAATCATAGGGAAACCCAAAATCCTTTGTCTTCCCAACCTACATATATGCCATCTTCCCTTTTTTCAACAGCGTAAGTCTTTAAATAATAACCCTCCCCACTAGTATTTCTACCATTTTTCATATCGAAACGGTAGCGGTGAAGGGGACAGGTAACCTGTCCGGCAGGATTAATGTACCCATCAGCCATAATTCCACTGGCATGTGGGCATTTGTGGGCAAAAGCGAATAATTGGCCATTAAACTGTGCAATGGTCACCTTTTTGTCACCCGCTTCTACCAAACACATGTGGTTAGGTTGCCAGTTGATGGATTGTTCACTCTCTGCTATTTTGTGCCAGATCATGGGTAATTTGAGAATTTGAGAATTTGAAAATAAGATAACGGGGTAATAAGGCCATTCATGTTTAAACAACCCCATTTCCAAATTATCGAATCTTCAAATTAATACTGAATCGTCCGGTAAGGATACCGTACCTTATACATTTCCCGCACTTTTTCAAGGATCATCTCCCGTAAGGCATCAACATTATTTCTTTCCTGGGCCGAAATAAATACAGCGTTATTATCTGTGGCTTCATCCCATTTTTCTTTCAGCTCACGTAATATTTCCTGTTGCACACCTTCATCCAGCCACTCATCAAAATTCTTTTCCTCATACAAATCCATCTTATTGAAAATGGTAAGTATTGGTTTTTCAAAAGCTTTTAATTCCTGCAATGTCTTATTCACCACGCCAATCTGTTCTTCGTATTGGGGATGCGATATATCTACCACATGCAGTAAAATATCTGCCTCCCTTACCTCATCTAATGTGCTCTTAAAACTCTCTATTAAATGGTGTGGTAATTTGCGTATAAAACCTACCGTATCACTCAATAAAAATGGCGTATTCTCAAATACTACTTTGCGGGTGGTGGTATCGAGCGTGGCAAATAATTTGTTCTCGGCAAACACTTCGGCCTTGCTTAACAAGGTCATTAAGGTACTTTTTCCAACATTGGTATAACCCACCAAAGCTACCCGTATCAGCTCCCCGCGCTCTTTGCGTTGGGTGAAAGCCTGTTTGTCTATATCGCCCAATCTTTTTCTTAGTAACGATATTTTATCTTTTACTATCCGGCGGTCTGTTTCAATTTCTGTTTCACCCGGGCCGCGTGTTCCGATACCGCCGCCCTGTCTTTCTAAGTGTTTCCACATGCCTTTTAACCGGGGAAGCAGGTATTGGTATTGCGCCAGTTCTACCTGCACTTTGGCCTGTGCGGTGCGTGCCCGGCTGGCGAAAATATCCAATATCAGGTCACTACGGTCGATGGTTTTAACGCCGAGCTCTTTTTCTATATTGGATATCTGTGAGCCGGTTAACTCATCATCAAAAATAACCAGGTGTATATCCCGCCCGTTCAAATAGTTTTTAATCTCTTCCAGTTTCCCTTTTCCTACAAATGTGCGGCTATCGGGATGGGGTAGTTTTTGGGTAAACCGCTTTACGGCAATAACACCGGCCGTCTCTGCCAGAAAAGTTAATTCGTCCAGGTATTCAGTAACCTGTTCACTGGTTTGCTCTTTCTGCACAACGCCTACCAATACCGTTTTCTCTTCGCGTTGGATTGTTTGCTTTTTCTCGATCAATGGATAAACTGTTTTGGCAAAGGTAGCCTTTGGGAGGCGTGAATTGTGGGTAGTGAGCAGGGAATTGTGAGTGGAGGGAAATAAAAAGTGGTGAGTAGAGAAAAGAATATTTTCCCTACTCACCACTCACAACTCACGTTTACAATCCGCTGATCGTAATACCCAACGAAAACTTATTCATGGATGGGCCGGTCCCATCTTTTAAAACACCGTTAATCTGGTAGCCCGCATCTATTGAAAAGAAACCCAGGCCCACACGCGCTGTTACTGCCAGCATGGTTCCGTTGAAGAATTTTTTATTGCTCTCTTTCGCGATATATGAGGGGCCGTAAAGAGAAGCACCGCTTTTATTTACGAGGTCCTTACCTTTTGAATACGATTTTAATAAAGTACCCACTTTTACACCCAACGCCGCTTTCCACGATTTGGCGGGATTGGCAGGGTCTGAAAAATACCTGAGTTCTACCGGTATTTCAGCATAGATGGTCGTTACCTTGTATTTTTTGTAATGATCTGTGCTGTCAACATTGGTAAAGGGCAGTTTAGTGCTGTTTGACTTGAGATCCACCCTGGTATTATTAAAGAAAATATTACTGCTGCCAATACCTATTCCATATGCCACACTTAATTTAGGGTTGGTTTTGAAAGGCTTGTCGAACATAAAATAGAAATTAAAGTGCCGGCTGAAGCCGCCGGTGCGAACACTGTCGGGGCGGTTTGTCCAGCTATCAGCTCCGTACTGGATCATAAAATGGTCGCCCGGGCGGTTACTCAGGTCAATTTTAATCGGAGTTTTTTTGGTATCAGCATTGGTTTGCGCCGAAGCCAAAAAAGTAAACGTTATGCTTAACAGGACAAGTAGTGTTTTTTTCATTTCAATTAGTTAATGGCAATATTGATTGCCGATAGGGCGCAAAAATAATAGAAATGGCTGCATACAAGTGGTTAAAAATTAGTCAAAACAGGATCATTTGTGGTTTATGGCAGTAAAATCCCTTTAAAACAGGGATTAAACTGGTAAAAAGGCTGATTTTTTAATGACGAAACCTGTTTCGTATGAAAATGAGGATCGGTTTTCACAGAAATACGCCCTTGTTTTGGGCTGCTAAAGACCTCTGTATCTAAACAGAATAAGGATACATCTGGTATATCGGCTTATATTTACAGTCAAACATCACATAAAATAACAGTTATCTATTTTGAATTTTCATGAATTTGGTCTCGATGAGAGAATATTAGAGGGTATTGATTCGATGGGTTATTCAACGGCCACCCCCGTTCAGGAACAGGTGATCATACCCATTCTGCAAGGAAAAGATATTATTGCTTCTGCACAAACAGGTACCGGTAAAACAGCCGCATTTCTATTACCTGTCATGAATAAGATCATAACAGAGCCACACGATGAGCACCTGATCAATGCCATGATCATTGTGCCTACCCGTGAACTGGCTGTTCAGATAGCCCAATCCATGGAAGGCCTATCTTATTTTACTTCTGTAAGTTCCATTGCTGTATATGGTGGAAGCGACGGCACTTCATTCACGGCAGAGAAAAAAGCATTGTCCAGTGGAGTTGATGTGGTGATCTGCACTCCGGGTCGTATGATTGCCCATTTGAATATGGGGTATGTAAAAATGCAGGCTTTAAAATATTTAATTCTTGATGAGGCCGACCGTATGCTGGATATGGGTTTTCATGATGATATTATGAAGATCATTTCCTTCCTCCCTAAAAAAAGACAAAACCTGCTTTTCTCAGCTACCATGCCGATGAAGATGCGGGAACTGGCAAGGAAAATTTTACATCAGCCGGTTGAGATTAATATCGCTG
>JANXUL010000083.1 GCA_025356235.1 Bacteroidota bacterium | reverse complement strand
TTTTCGAACATGGAAAGCTTGAGCACTTTATCAACCAACAGCCCTAAGCGCTGTAATTCGGATGCGGAAATATCCAGGTATTCTTTTGTACGCTCGGGACTTTGCAACCCGCCAAAATTGCGCAGGGCTTCTATGGCTACGTTTACAGTAGCAATAGGGGTTTTTAGTTCATGGGTAATGTTACTGATGAAATCATTTTTAATAACCGTAAGCCTTTGTTGCGCCAGCAGGTTTCGGTATAAAAAAATAAACGCGATTGAAGTAAATACGACCAGTAATAGTGAGAATACTATTTGAGATGATATTTTTTTTATTAAATAACCGCCGGGGTTTTCAAATTCAGCCTGGTACCAATATGGATGAATAAATCCAACAATGGTCGGACTGGTTCTGAACTGTGTTGCTGCACTGGTATCTTTTCGGTGAAGAGAATCATCCTTACCCATTTTAATCGCATAGCGGATGGGGATTCCCGCTTTTATTAACTCTTTTTTATACGCAGCATCTAATTGGGCAATCTGGATAGTATCATCGAGTGCTCTCCCGTCTGTGATCATCCTGATAAAAGCTTTTTCCGGATGCTGCCTATCAAATTTTACGTCCACTTTTGCATTTTGTCCTCGCGTAAAAAACCCATCTTTTATTTTTGTTACCGGCATGCGCCCTACAAAATTTATTGAGGGAATTATTTTATGCTTAGGTGGATGTGTTGTATCATTTTTGTTACCGCTTATAGCTTCCATTTTTATTCCCATTCCATTGGCCATTTCACGTATGAGTGAAGTATCTGTAACAGGAGGCAATCCCCTTTCATGTTCTTTTGCCAATATAGCCGCTAACTCAGGGGGCATTGGGCCATCTTCTATTTTTACAAGTTTCCCTTTTTTTAAATAACTACTATCCTTATTACGATTGCTTATTACAAATACCTTAGTTACATGTACAGCTGATGTATCTTTTTTTTTGATACCCGTATCTTTTTTTATTTCGGAAACCTGCCGCCGCAAAGCATTTACGGCATTAAATACGAAAAGGTTATTACCGGGTTTTTGTTTGTAAATCAGGGTATCCGCTTTAAAACGTTCTACCTGCATATTATACACAACATCCCTGAACAGGCCATTTGTTTCTTTCTTTAGTGTTTGCCTCTCATCTTTATAAAGCTTGTTCAGCCAATACGATTGAAAAGCTACTATCATCAGGATAACAGCTACCAGTAGTACCCGCGATATGTTTAATTTATTCATCCGCATATATTCATGGCAAAGATAATTCTCTATTTTCCCCACCTTCTTTTTTATTAACCTAAATTAACCTTTGTGCAAGAATGCTTAACACAGGCCGGGGTTAGCTTTGAAGCATAAAAACTGATTTACATGAAAAGAGCATTTATTCTATTAGCAGGCTTGTTAAGCCTTTCTGCCTTACAGGCTCAAATGAAAGAGGGTACGGTTATTTATGAACGCAGGATCAACATGCACAAAACTATCCAGGATGAGCAGATGAAAGCCATGATACCCGAGTTCAGGACCAGTAAACACATGTTGTTATTCAGCGATAGCATATCGGTGTACAAAATGGTACCTGAAGACGAAGCGCCAGATCCTTTTGCCGGCGGGGGTGGTGGGCTTCGTATGGTTATCCGTGGAGGCAGTGACGGCGGCGACCTGTATAAAAATTTTACACAGGCTAAATCCATTCAAACATCGGAATTGGGTGGCAGGAATTTTTTGATTATGGATACCATCCAGCAACAACCCTGGAAAATGAGCAATGATACCAAACAGGTACTTGGTTATACCTGCCATAAAGCCACCCGAAAAGTGATGCAGCCACCAGCAGGTATGAGAAGAATGGTGATGATGGGGGGCGGCGGTGCACCGACACAGGATACCACCTCTACACTAAGGAAAGCAAAAGAAATTGAGGTGGTTGCCTGGTATGCAGATAATATCATCAGCCCCGTGGGGCCGGAAAGTTATGGACAGTTGCCCGGTGTGATTTTACAGTTAGATGTTGACAATGGCACAACCGTTTATAATGCTACAGAAGTTAAGAAAACAGTGGATCAAAAAGACCTGAAAGAGCCCAAAAAAGGCAAAGTAGTTACCCGTGCAGAATATATGAAAATGATGACTGAACTGATGGGCAGTCAAATGCAGGGTGGTGGGTTTAGGATTAATAATAATTAATACATTGTTTTATTGATAATAAAAGTCAGTAGTTGATTATTAGTCTTCTTAATATCAGCGACAGGTTACTTGCCAAAAAAATCCCCTATTCGCGCAGGGGATTTTTTGGCAAGTATGCCAGTAAACTGAAGTTGTTTATTGAGATGAGGATTATTTCGGGAGTCTGCAGAGCTATGAGCCGAATGTTGAAGTGTGCGACGCAACAAAGCTTAACCAAAAGCTTATAGCCGGTACAAATGATACCGTTAAGACTTCAAAAAAATACCCTACTCGAGCCAGGATACAATTGACCTTATCAATATCCCTTGTGTAACTCGCTAACCTCTTTATCTCTGTGTTAAAAAAAAGTACTAAAGCTTTAGTACTTTTTCTCAACACATAAAGTAAGGAGGATTCACGGAGTTTTACAGAAAAAGGGGTACCGGGTTTATTTTACATACGTATTATTCACAACTGTTTTATCATAGTTGAATGGTTGTTATACCAAGGCTAAATGGTATAGATAATGATTAATCAGGCGTTTATTTAATCATACAGCAAGTCTCCGTAATGAATGGATAAAAATAATCCCGCTCCTTACAGAATGGGATTATTTTACATGAAAAAGCTAAAGGACGTAATTAAAATGTTCGGATCATAACCCTAGGCCCGGCAGCGGTATTCCCTGCTTTGTTAAGACTGAACGTAAAGCTTAACAGGAAGTATTGCTGTAAAACATTGTAGCGGGTATCTTCAATGTAATTCTGATTTGCGTTGCGGCTTACGCCCTGGTTCTGGTTCAATAGATCAAAGGCGCTGAGCTTAACTTCTGCACGTTTGTTCTTTAAAAATCCTTTGGCTACCGATGCGTTCCAGAAAGTTACTTTTGTATTGTAACCATCGGCCCGCCCAGTATTGATGGTGTAGCTGAGGTTATTGGTAACCACGAGGCCCCAGGGTAAATAATTGGTCATATCCATACCATATACCTGCTGCAGGTAATTAGCATTCAGTTGTGGTTGAAGTGAATATTTGGCTTTGCTGATTGTAAGTCTTGCGGTGGCCTGGATATCTACTTTGCTTTCGAGTGAAAAATTGTAGCTAAGATTAGGGCTCAGACTGATATTATCAATTTCGTTTCTATTGCCGTTTACAAAACTTATATTATGGATAATATTACTTCCCATGCTGAGATCAACTCTTGATTTCAGTTTTTTTAAGGGGAATCCTGCATTCACATTACCAAACAATACATAGTTGCCATCGGCATTTACCGGCATGGTTACCCTTGATCCGTTGGCTTGTATAATATCTGCATTCACAATAGCATTGGCAACTTTAGATGCGGCGATAAAAGCAAAGAAATTTCTTTGCGTATACATATTTGTTGAAAAATAATTCAGGTTCAATGATTGTGTGAAGCTGCGTTTTAGGTTGGGGTTACCGGTATAGGTATTCAACGGGTCGCTCACATCTGATATGGGCTGCAATTGCGAGGTACCCGGTTGCGCTGTTGACGTGGTATAATTCAGGTTCAGGTTCCTTGTACTGTTCATGCGGTATTGAATACTGGCATTGGGTAATGCATCGGTGAAGGTTTGTTTGATCACATTGCCATTGGTGTTATTCGTGCTCAATAAAGTTGCCGATTGCAATGAACTTCCTAAGGAAAAATTCAGTTTTTTCTGGTTCGAACGAAAGTTTATACTTCCGCCCGAATACGTGTACTCGCTTTTAAAATCATTACTGAGCAATGCATTGGCTTGGTCGTATTTACCGGAAGTACCACTGTAATCAAATGTTTTGCGTTTACTGTCGCCCACATTGGTATTATAAAATCCACTTACTTCTACCAGTGATCTTTTACCAACGGGTTCTGTATATACCAGGTTACCACCAAAACTGCGGGTTACCGCATCGCGGTTATTTTTCTGGTTAGTAATAGAGTCTTTCAAGGCAACTCCTGCATTATAAAAAGTATTCCGGGTATACAGGTCGTTGTTTTCTTTGCTGTCGTTATATGCCAGGCTGATGGTGCTTGACAGGGTTCTGCCTTTTTTCTTAAACCTTTTCCGGTACAGGGCATTGCCACCAAAATTAAAGGCATCCGAATGCGTATTTTTATCGGTTGATCCATCATTCAGTTTAATTCCTTTGGCATCTTTTGTTACGTAATTGGTTGTGGAACGTGTATCAGTTTGCTGCAAGGTAAACTGTGGTGTGAATTTGATAGAATTAAAACTGTCGATCTTACTGTCTATACTCATATTCAACCGCTGCTGTTTATTATTTCGTGCCGTGCTGCTGTTATTGATTAGAAAAGTAGAATTGTTTCCCGGTATCAGGTTTTCGCGGTTAGTGGTCCTGTCTGTGCGAAGGTCAATATTGCTACCCATGCCGCTCATATTAAAATCTGTTTTCTTATTCCAGGTATCGTTGTAGTTAATGCCACCTGCGATGGTTGTTGCCACGCCTTGCTGGTTTTGCCCCTGCCCGGTTACCGGCAAACCATTATCTTCTCCGCCACCTCCTGTTCTGATGGTGATACCGCCACCGCTCCGCATCCCTCTTGATAATTCACCGGTAAAATTCAGGATATCTGTTATAGAAAACCCTTGCCGGTTGGTATTATTTCCCATTCCAATTACAGAGAACTGCTGATCACCTTTGAATTTATTGATATTGGTTTGTCCATCGTACCGTTCATGCGTTCCGGCTCCTGCTGTCGCCCTTCCGAAGAGTGCATTGTTTCTGTCTTTTTTCAATTTCAGGTTAATGGCTTTTTCGCTTTGCCCATCATCAACACCTGTAAATTCTGCCCGGTCGCTTTTCTTATCAAATACCTGCACTTTATCAATGGCATCTGCATCTAGGTTTTTGGTGGCCATTTTAGGGTCGCCGGTAAAAAACTCTTTGCCGTTTACCAGTACCCGGGTAATACGTTGTCCATTTACGCGAACGGTACCATCATTATCAACCGTAACACCGGGTAGTTTTTTTAAGAGGTCTTCTGCAACAGCATTGGGTTGTGTTTTAAAATTTTCGGTATTGAATTCAACCGTATCATTGTTAATGGTAACGGGTGCACGCCTCGCTGTTACAGTAATGTTTCCCGCATTCAATACATCTGTCATAGCTATATTTCCCAAATTCAACTCTTCTCCGTCTTTCAGTTCAACCGCTTTCCATACCGGAACAAAGCCAACATAAGAAGAAGAGAGCAGGTATTTACCTTTATCAAGCGAACTAAGTCGGAATTTTCCGGAAGAATCGGCTCGGGTAAAACTTACGAGGGTAGAATCCTTCGCGTTCACCACAGAGATAGTAGCATATGCCAAGCCGCGTTTTGAAGCAGTATCATAGACTGTACCTTTTATAGAAGCCGGTGTTTTTTGGGCCTGTAATAAAACGGGGAGAAGAATAATGGCGAGTAAGGTAGCAATCCGGTTCATAGCAATTTGTTTTTAGTCGTTCAAAAATAGATTGCCATGGCCGCAACTGCGGTTAATCAACTTTAGTGAAAGGTTAATGAAGGTTAATAGAATTGCAAGAACGAAAAAATAGTAAAGCCGCAGGCTCGCAGATTATTGTCTAATATATGATCTGCGAATCTGCGGCCTTATTTTTCAATTCCAAAATGCAAACAGTTTACTTCTCTATCCCAAGTAACTCCACTTCAAAAATCAAAGTAGCACCCGGACCGATATTGGGTGGCCCATTATCGCCATAAGCCAAATCAGACGGAATATATAATTTCCATTTACTACCTACGGTCATTAATTGAAGCGCTTCCTGCCAGCCCCTGATCACATTACCCAGCGGGAAAGTGATGGGCTCACCCCTGTCTACCGAGCTTTCAAATTTGAAGCCGTTGAGCAATGTGCCGGTATAATGACATTTTACTTTATTTGATAAGGCAGGATGCGTATTGTCTGTCCCTGCTTTCATCACTTCATATTGTAAACCGCTGGGTAGCGTAATCACACCAGCACGTTTTCCGTTGATGGCTAAAAAAGCTTTGCCTTCTTCTTTGGCAACCATTGCTTTTGCTGCATTTTCTTTTTGCTGTACCGCTTCTTTACCTGAATTCACTTTTTGCTGGAACTTACCGATGCATTCAGAAATAGCTGCATCTGCCAATACCGGTGTTTTACTTTGGGCCACATCATTCATAGCTTTTTGAAAAAGGGTCATGTTTACATTGTCAAACCCCTGGGCTTTCAGACTTTGTGCAATACGCACACCAACTGCATAGCTTACGCTATCGCTATTGTTTTTAAAAAGTTTGGGTACGAGGGTACCTGTTGTTTTGGTTACACCTGCAGGTTGCTTTGCCGGGGTCGGTTTTTTTACCTGTGCAAAACTACTGATGGCACCAAGCCCCAGGGCAACAATAAGCATTGATCTATTCATTTTTTATATTTTGTATTTATCAAAGAAACAATATTTAGTTTAAACACACTCACCCGTTCTGCACCAACAAGGATATTTTTAGTTGTTCAGCAATTGTTTGATGGCAACATGTACTTTTTCAAACTCAAATGTTTTCAGTGTTTGCTGCATCATCGCTGCTATGTTATCGTTACAAAGGTTTCCGATACTTCCTTCATGTACATGGTGGATATCAGTAGTATTGATGAATTTTCCTTCTTCAATGGCTATTCCTACCTGTTTGTATGCATCACGGAATGGCACTCCCTGTAAAACCAGCTTGTTCACTTCTTCTACACTGAATAAGAACCTGTATTTTTCGTCGGCTAAAATATTTTCTTTAATACTGATATTCGATAGCATTAGGTACGCCATTTCCAAACAATCCTTTAGTGTTTGAAAAGCAGGGAATAAATGCTCTTTCAGTAATTGAAGATCGCGGTGGTAGCCCGAGGGCAGGTTGGTTGTCATGAGCATGATCTCATTGGGCAGTGCCCTTATCTGGTTACTATGGGAGCGGATCAGCTCAAACACATCTGGGTTTTTTTTATGCGGCATAATGCTCGAGCCGGTGGTTAGTTCTGCCGGGAAACTAATAAAATCGAAGTTTTGGTTTAGGTATAAACACGCATCCATGCTCAGTTTGGCCAAAGTATCGGCCAGATTGGCCAATGCCATTGCGGTAATTCGCTCAGCTTTACCCCGGCCCATTTGTGCATACACCACATTATAATTCAGGTCGGCAAAGCCTAATAACTGCGTGGTCAATGTTCTGTTGATGGGGAAAGATGAGCCATACCCTGCCGCAGAACCCAATGGATTTTTATTAACTACCTGGTAAGCAGCCTTCAAAGTGATTATATCATCAACAAGACTTTCTGCATACGCCCCAAACCATAAGCCAAAGGAAGATGGCATGGCTAGTTGTAAATGGGTATAGCCGGGTAACAAATGGTCTTTGTATTTTTCACTTTGCTGTAAGAGTAATTGAAAAAAGGGTTGCACTGCATTTACCAGTTCTTCAATTTCATTTCGTACAAAAAGTTTTACATCTACCAAAACCTGGTCGTTTCGGCTGCGGGCTGAATGGATTTTTTTACCAGTATCACCCAGTTTTCTGGTCAATAATAATTCTACTTGTGAATGGATGTCTTCTACGTTTTCGTCAATCGTGAGTTGCGAGTTGTGAGTAAGTTGGTAGATATTTTTTAACTCGGTAATAATTTCATTGGCCTCGGTTTCGGTTAATAAGCTAACGCTGGCAAGCATTTTTGCGTGAGCGATTGATCCTATAACATCAAAAGGTGCCAGCAGGATATCAAATTCTTTGTCTTTGCCAACGGTAAATTTTTCAACCAGCCGGGAAGTATCGGTATTATCTTTGCTCCACAATTTCATATTACTTGCATTAAGAGTTGAATATACAGATCTATACCTGTTTTTATTTCTTCCATATAAATATACTCATCTGCTGTATGGCTACGTGCACTATCACCGGGACCCATTTTTAAGGTTGGGAAAGGCATGAATGCCTTATCACTGGTGGTGGGTGAGCCATAATAAGTTCTACCCAGGGTCAATCCTGCCTTCACTAAAGGGTGCTCAACAGCAATTGCTGTTGACCGCATCCGCAGGCTCCTGGGTATAGTTTCACTTTTTATATGTGTCTGAATAGTAGCCAGTATCTCTTCAAAAGTATATAATTCATTCACCCGCACATCCACTACAAAACAACATTGTGAGGGTATTACATTATGTGCTTTATTTTCAGTATCAATTACGGTTACTGTCATTTTTACTTCACCCAGCAAGGGAGAAATTTTTTCAAACCGGTAATTCCTGAACCATTCAATTTCCGGTAGTGCTTTATATAAGGCATTTTCTCCTTCTTCCCGGGCGGCATGACCTGCTTTGCCGGTGGTTATAATATCCAATACCAATAAACCCCTTTCGGCAATAGCCATCTGCATTTGTGTCGGCTCACCTACAATGCCACATTCGAACTTTGGCAATTGGGGCAGTAATATTTCAATGCCATTCTTTCCGGAAATTTCTTCTTCGGCAGTAGCCGCAAAAATAAGGTTGAATTGTAAGTCGGCAACTTCATAGAAATATAAAAACACCGCCATTAGTGCAACCAATGACCCGCCTGCATCATTACTGCCTAATCCAAATATTTTTCCCTCTTTTTCAATGGGTGAGAAAGGATCGAGCGTATAGGCTTTGTTGGGCTTAACTGTATCGTGGTGTGAGTTGAGTAACAGATTGGGCTTTGATTCATCAAAATATTTATTCTTTGCCCAAACATTATTCAGGTAACGGTTCGCAGTTACATTATTTGCCTGCAGGAACTGTTCAATAATAGCAGCTGTATTACCTTCTTCTTTACTGAAAGAAGGAATGGATATCAGTTTTTTTAACAGGTCAATGGACGCGTTTGTTACTGTATGTTGTAACTGCTTATTCATGTTTGATAGTTGTACCTGTGGTGCCCGAAATCAGTTCCTTCAGTTCTTCAGCTTTACCAATAATTACTGTATGTACGCCATTTGCTACTGCAGCAAAAGCATTATCGAGCTTGGGAATCATTCCCGCAAATATTAATTGCTTCTTTTTTAATTCTGCATAATATACGCTGTTGATATGGGGAATAATGGAGTCATCATCATTTACGTCAAGCAGTACCCCGTTCTTTTCAAAGGAGTAAATCAGTGTTATTTCATATAAACTACTCATTGCCTTAGCCATTTCCTGTGCGATGGTATCGGCATTGGTGTTTAATAAACTTCCGCATTCATCATATGTAATCGGGGCCGCTACTACAGACATATTCTTATTGAGTAGATTCTGCAGCAAGTCAATGTTCACTGTATCTATATCACCCACAAATCCATAATCAATCGTGTTGTGCTTTCTTTTGTGTGCTTTAATCATATTACCGTCGGCACCACTCAGGCCGATAGCGTTGCAATGATTTGCCTGCAATTGCGCTACGATATTTTTATTGATATAACCGGCGTACACCATCGTTACTATCTTCAAGGTTTCTGCATCGGTAATCCTTCTTCCGTCAATCATCTGTTGCTCAATACCTAACTGACTGGCCATTTTTGTAGCGAGTTTACCGCCTCCATGAATCAGTATTTTTTTTCCTTCAACGGCCGCAAATACTTTCAGGAATGAAGAAAGTTTTATTTCATCATCAATAATATTGCCGCCAATCTTTATAATATATAACTTCTCCACGTTCAGGATTTAGTTTTCAATATTTCACTCAACACCGCCTGTGCTGCCCATACCCTGTTGCCTGCCTGTTGCGATACCAGGCTATGTGTGCTGTCCAGTACTTCATCACTCAATTCTACATTTCTTCTTACGGGCAAACAATGCATTACTTTTGCGTTACGGGTAGTTTGTAATTTTTCTTCTGTTAACATCCATGCAGGATCGTTCTCATATACTTTACCATAATCGTTATAGGTACTCCAGTTTTTTACATAAACAAAGTCCGCATCCTTCAGGGCTGCATCCTGGTCGTGTGTGATTCTGGCGCCTTTTGTAAACTCTTCTGCGAGTTCATATTCAGGCGGGTGTGTGATCACAAAATCTGCTTCGCCCCATGCATTTATCCACTGAGCAAAGCTGTTGGCCACACATTGCGGTAGGGGTTTGATGTGCGGGGCCCAGGTTAAAACAATTTTTGGCTTGCGGCTTGCGGCTTGCGGG
>JANXUL010000067.1 GCA_025356235.1 Bacteroidota bacterium | reverse complement strand
GGTACCAACGATAAATTCTATTTTACCCGCACCAGCAGGGATTTGAAGAAAGTGGATGTATGTGTGGCAGATGTGGCAACAGGAACAGTGAGAGCTTTAATAGAAGAACGTTTTAATACATATATAGAAACAAGAAGATTGGGATTGATAAACGAAGGCAAAGAATTTATCCAATGGAGCGAACGCGATGGCTATGCACATTTCTACCTGTATGATGAGAATGGTAAACTAAAGAACCAGATCACTTCAGGAACGTATCACGTAGAAAATATTTTAGCGATTGATGATGCCAAACGGATACTGTATTTTTCCGCCAACGGTAAAGAACCCGGCGAAGACCCTTACTATTTACATGCGTACAAAGTTAATTTTGACGGAACCGGTATGAAATTGCTGAACCCCGGCGAGTTCGAACATACCATGAATATAAATGATGGAAAAAGCTTCTTTATCGATAACTATTCAAGGGTTAATACCATTCCTAAATCAGCTTTGTATGCAGCCGATGGCAGAAAAGTAATAGACCTTGAAACAGCTGATCTGAGTTCGCTTTTTTCAACAGGGTATAAATTTCCGCAAACTTTTAAAGTGAAAGCAGATGATGGTATTACAGATATCTACGGGGTAATGTATAAACCCTTCGATTTTGATTCTACTAAAAAATATCCCGTTATAGAATATGTTTATCCCGGCCCCCAAACCGAAGCCGTAAACAAAGCTTTTGGCCGTGGCATGGATAGAACAGAACGCCTTTCGCAGTTAGGTTTTGTGGTGATAACAATGGGTAACAGGGGAGGACATCCGTCACGCAGTAAATGGTATCACAATTTTGGTTATGGTAACCTTCGCGATTATGGTTTGGCCGATAAAAAAGCCTGTGCAGAACAACTGGCAGATCGCTACGCATATTTAGACATTAACAAAGTAGGTATTCATGGACATTCAGGCGGTGGGTTTATGAGTACTGCCGCAATGTTGGTGTATCCTGATTTTTTTAAAGTAGCGGTTTCCTCATCCGGTAACCACGATAATTCTGTTTACAATCGTTGGTGGAGCGAACAACACCACGGTGTTAAAGAAACCATTGGCGATAAAGGCGATACCAGTTTCATTTATAATATTGAAAAAAACCAGGACCTCGTTAAAAACCTGAAAGGGCATTTGATGTTATCTACCGGCGATATTGATAACAATGTTCACCCTGCTAATACAACACGGGTGGCTAATGCCCTCATCAAAGCAAATAAACGTTTCGACCTGTTAATATTGCCCGGCCAGCGACACGGTTATGCCGACATGACAGAATATTTTTTCTGGCGTATGGCTGATTATTTTACCGAATATCTGATGGGCGATAAAACCGATAGGAGTGTAGACATAGAAGAAATCAATAAAGAAATTGAGCAGGTTGGCGTGAAAGGGGCATCGGCAACAGGTACTGGAAGAAGAGGTGGACCCGAAGAAGAAGATTAATAAAATCTGAAATAAAGTTGAAGTAGTCGCTCGGCTCCCGCCGAGTGACTACTATCCACCAGCCTCCGGCTGAACCCTAACGTTTCTTTGGTACTCCAGGCACAAAACTGTCCACCGCCGACGTCCACCAGGGATGAATCTCATAAGCAAGCCTCCCGCTTTTCACAGCCGGGTCAGTCACCAGTAATTTTTCCACTTCTTCTTTACTGGCGCAGTCGAAAATAAAAATACCTATCCATTTACCTTCATCGCCAAAGGGCCCCGCTACTTTTAGTTTGCCTTCATAATAAAGGCGTTTGATATTGGCCATGTGCCCCTCCTGTATTTTAGCGGCCGAGGCCGAATCCTGCGAACGGTTATTGCCGGCTGTCAACATCACAAAAAAATATTGCCTGATCTGCGCTTCCGGTTTTTTTTCTCCCTTGGATTTCTGTTGTGCCAATAAGAACATTGGGAGTAAGAATAAAAACAATAATAGCCTTTTCATAAAGTAAGTTGTAAAGATAAATATACTGCGTTCTTATCAAACAGGTTCTTCGCTGCAAAACCTCAGTACCTCTTTGCCTCTGTTGCTTGAAAAATCTTTGAAAAGAGAAAAGTCTGCAACTTTGTAAATCCTTGTTAACTGAAGGGTTGCTGAAGCTTCGCAACGGAAATAAAAGTTCAAACAAAACCATGCACAGTCATACCTTATCTTTAATTTTATAGGGTGTAAGAGAAGGGTTTGCAACTCTTAACACTTAACTTTAAATTGATACAATGGCTGCCAGAACAGATTTATTCCAGTCCCCCGATTATTTCATGTTGGATGAACTATTAACGGAAGAACATAAGCTTATCCGCGAAACAGTCCGAAACTATGTGAAGAAAGAGGTATCGCCCATCATAGAAGACTATGCACAACGTGCCGAGTTCCCGCAGCACATAGTTAAACAGTTGGGCGACCTCGGTTGTTTTGGCCCTACCATACCCGAGCAATATGGCGGTGGTGGATTGGATTATATCAGTTACGGGTTAATGATGCAGGAACTGGAACGCGGTGATAGCGGTGTTCGCAGTACAGCCAGTGTACAGGGTAGCCTCGTCATGTTTCCTATTTATGCTTATGGCAATGAGGCCCAACGTAATAAATACCTGCCTAAACTGGCCAGTGGCGAATGGCTCGGCTGTTTCGGTTTAACAGAACCCGATCACGGCAGCAATCCGGCAGGTATGCTTACCAATATAAAAGATGCAGGCGAGCATGTAATATTGAATGGCGCAAAAATGTGGATCAGTAACGCCCCTTTTGCACAGGTGGCAGTTGTTTGGGCCCGGAATGAACAAGACGAAATTCTAGGTGTAATCGTAGAAAGGGGAATGGAAGGATTTTCAACACCAACTACACATGGTAAATGGAGTTTACGCGCCAGTGCTACAGGCGAACTGGTATTTGATAATGTAAAAATCCCCAAAGAAAACATACTGCCCAATGTAAAAGGATTGAAGGGACCGCTGGGTTGTTTATCAAAAGCCCGTTATGGTATCGCATGGGGTGCATTAGGCGCAGCGATGGATTGTTATGATACTGCCTTACGCTACAGCAAAGAACGTGTTCAATTCGACCGGCCCATTGGTGGCTTTCAGTTGCAACAGAAAAAACTCGCAGAGATGATCACCGAAATTACCAAAGCACAGTTATTGGTTTGGCGCCTGGGTGTTTTGATGAATGAAGGAAAAGCTACTCCTCAACAGGTAAGTATGGCTAAAAGAAATAGTTGCGAGATCGCCACCAACATTGCCCGTGATGCCCGACAGATGCTCGGAGGAATGGGTATCACTGGCGAATACAGCATCATGCGCCACATGATGAACCTCGAAAGTGTGATTACCTATGAAGGAACCCATGATATTCATTTACTCATAACCGGAATGGATGTAACTGGGTTGAATGCGTTTAAATAATTACGAATTACGAATTGATGTTTGCATCATGCGTAATTTTAAATCTTATTTTGTAATTTTTAACTCGCAATTCGTAATTATTAATTCGTAATTATCACTTGAGAACGATTCCAATGAAAATCTTCCTGATCGGCATGATGGGCACCGGCAAAAGCTACTGGACTAAAAAACTTTCTAAAAAACTGAAAGTAGGCGGGTATGACCTCGATTTTCTGATTGAGTCCCAAGAAGAAAAAACGATTGCCGAAATATTTGCAGAAGACGGGGAACCCTATTTTCGCGAATCTGAATCCCGAATACTACATTGGTTTGGAGAAAAGAAAGCATTCGTATTAGCTACCGGTGGCGGCACCCCATGCTTTCATGATAATATGAATTGGATGAATAACCATGGTATAACTGTTTGGATTGATGAACCCATTGAAGCACTTGCAGAACGGCTAATTCCCGAAAAAGCCCATCGCCCACTTATTCAAAACCTTTCCGATGCGGAGCTCCATCAATTTTTAACAGCTAAGTTAGTAGAGCGCCTTCCGTATTATCACCGTGCCACCTATCATCTACAAGGCCATGCCATCAGCGATGAAGGATTTGCCAAAATAATCAAACAATATGCATAAAAATTTTCTGGTTATCGCCGCTTACTTAGGTGCTTTCTCGGTAGCCCTTGGTGCTTTCGGAGCGCATACCTTGAAGGCATATCTTTCCCAGCAGTCACTAACTACTTTTGAAACAGCCGTGCGTTACCAGTTTTACCATGTATTCGCCCTGGCCATTACCGGCATTTTATACAAGCATTTCCCCAATAAGAAACTGCCATATGCAGGTAACTTTTTTATGGCAGGTATCATTTTGTTCTGTGGGTCATTATATCTGTTAGCCATTTTGGGAACCACTCATTTCGCGTGGATCGGTGCCATTACCCCGCTGGGAGGTGCCTTTTTCATAGCAGGCTGGGTATTTCTTGCCTTGGGCATTAAAGCCGGACAAGCCCCATAAAGTGGAAAACTGTTAAACCTTTTACCAGTTTTGCACATACCTATCACTTGCGGTATCGGCTTTCCCGCTTAGCTTATATTTGTTTCCATGGCCAACAGTCTAAAAAAGAAAACGCCACCACCACCCGATCCGGAAAAACTTACAGCCGATAAGGAAGCTGAGGTTACCGTAACCGAAGTAGTGAAAGATGAACGTACCACAAAAATTGCAGGTGCGGTAAGCTTACTGGTGACCATTTTTTTGTTTATATCCTTTACGTCGTACTTATTCACCTGGCAGGAAGACCAGGATAAGGTTCACCAGTTCGGTATCAAAATATTTGCCACTAATGATGTAAAAGTTACCAACCTGCTCGGCGTATTGGGTGCGTATGTGGCCCATACATTTATCTACAAAGGCTTTGGATTGGCCTCATACCTGCTATGTACTTTCTTTTTTGTATTGGGCGTTAACCTGTTGTTTGGCAAGAAAATATTCAACCTGTTCCGCAATGTAAAATATGTATTGGTAGGATTGCTGGTAGTAAGTATGGGCTTTGCCTTTGCAACAAGGGGAAACGATTTTTCCTGGGGCGGTGCCGTTGGCGAATTAATGACACAATGGTTTGTGAAATGGATTGGCAATATGGGCACCGGTGCCTTATTAATACTTTCTGGGTTTAGTTATTTTATCTGGCGGTTCAATCCTACATTCAAAATACCTGAATGGAAATTCGGCAGCAGACGAAAGGCAGCTACCAATAATAATTTGCTATTAACAGAAGATGATGAGAAGCCTGTTACCAAAGAATGGAATGAGGATGAAGAACAATCCGGTGGCTTGCTGGAAATAGAAACCGAGGAACCCGTTAGCCAAAACAAAATGAAGAATGAAGGCAAGGGAGTAGTAGTTATTATGCCACATGCCTCCGAAGCAGTTGCCAATCCGATGAACGATTTTGATGTGATAGAAAAAGAAGAGGGGATAACCGAGACAATGGAAACTATCCAGCCTGAAGAACCCACAATCCGCAACTTGCAACCCCCAACGCCGGATAAACCTTCCAACCTCGAACTAGAAATAAAAGAAACTCCCGAAATAGAAGAAGAGATTCCCGTTGCTGCTGCCCCCGGTAAACTTGGTACTAAATACGATGTAACGCTTGACCTTAAAGATTACAAATATCCATCCCTTGATTTATTGGAAACACATGGCAGCGAAAAAATCGTTCACGATCCACAGGAACTGGAGACCAATAAGAACCAGATCATTGCTACTTTAAAGAATTATGATATTGCCATTCAACGTATCGCTGCAACTGTGGGGCCAACCGTAACACTTTATGAAATTGTACCCGCCCCCGGTGTCCGTATCAGCCGCATCAAAAACCTGGAAGATGATATTGCTTTAAGCCTCGCAGCATTGGGTATCCGTATTATCGCACCCATTCCCGGTAAAGGAACCATTGGTATAGAAGTGCCGAATGTGCGTAAATCGGTAGTGAGCATGAAAACACTGCTGGCTTCGGAAAAATTCCAGAGCAATACATTCTCACTGCCTATTGCGATCGGTAAAAAAATTGACAACGAAAATTTCATCGTTGACCTCGCCAATATGCCACACTTGCTAATGGCCGGTGCAACAGGACAGGGTAAGTCGGTCGGATTAAATGCGATCCTTGTTTCATTATTATATAAAAAACATCCATCACAATTGAAGTTTGTTTTGGTAGATCCGAAAAAAGTAGAGTTGAGTTTATACCGAGTAATTGAAAAACATTTTCTTGCCAAATTACCCGGCGAAGAAGAATCTATCATTACAGATACCAAGAAAGTGGTCCATACACTCAACGCATTGTGTATTGAAATGGATAACCGTTACGACCTGTTAAAAGAAGCGGGTTGCCGTAACATCAAAGAATACAACGAAAAATTTACCGCGCGTAAACTCAATCCCGAAAAAGGCCATCAATACCTGCCTTTTATTGTGTTGGTGGTAGATGAGTTTGCAGATCTCATTATGACTGCCGGCAAAGAAGTAGAAATGCCTATCGCCCGTTTGGCGCAATTGGCCCGGGCCATCGGTATACACCTGATCATTGCTACACAACGGCCTTCGGTAAATATTATCACAGGTACCATTAAAGCGAATTTCCCTGCACGTATTGCTTTCAAAGTGTCCAGTAAAATTGATAGCCGAACTATTTTAGATACCGGCGGTGCAGAACAGCTGATCGGAAAAGGGGATATGCTGGTAAGTTATAACGGAGAAGTTACCCGGTTACAGTGCGCGTTCGTAGATACACCGGAAGTTGAAAAAGTTTGTGAATTTATTGGCAATCAGCGCGGCTACCCCCAGGCATTCCTTTTACCTGAATATGTGGATGAAAAAGACCTGGAAGGAAAAGATTTCGATGCCGGCGATCGCGATCCCTTATTTGAAGATGCAGCAAGGCTCATCGTGAACAGCCAGATGGGATCAACCTCTCTCATACAAAGAAGAATGAAATTAGGCTACAACCGTGCCGGCCGTCTGATGGATCAATTGGAAGCGGCTGGCATAGTGGGACCAAACCAAGGTAGCAAAGCGCGTGAGGTATTATTTAAAACTGAGATGGAACTCCAGGGTTTCCTGGATTCACTGGTATGATTTTTTTACCGGGTGAAAATAGTCTCAAACCGATAAGTTTTAAACTTAATGGGTTCACAACAGTCTGAGATAGAGGTAAAACCTATATTTGTGCGCCCAATAATAAAATAATAATGAATAAATTATACGCTTGCTTGCTGTCGCTGTTATGTTTTACAGCTATGGCTTTCTCACAAAATGACCCCGCTGCTAAAAAGGTATTGGATGCGGTAGGTGCCAAAGTAAAATCAGCAAAGGGCATAACAGCTAATTGCACTCTGAGTTCTTTTACGGGTAAAGGAAAACCCAATGGCAGTAAATCGTTGTATCTTTTAATGAAAGGTGAAAAATATGCATTGAAACAGGGCAAAACTGAAATTCTTTGCGACGGACAAAATGTATATACTTTCGATGGTGACAAAACAATTACCAAATCTTCTGTAGCAGATGGTACCCAAACTCTCAGCCCGCAAAAACTATTGGCCGGGGCATATGATAAGGATTTCAACTATCATTTACTCCCTTCAAAAGGCTCTTTTTATGAAATAGAAATGAAGCCGATTGATAACCGCAAAAACTTTCAGAAAGTAAACCTGTTCATAGATAAAGCTAAAAATATTTTTTCAAAAGCAAGGATAGTCGACAAAAGTAATAACATCACTGAGCTCAAAATAACCAATATCAACCTCAATGCCAGTGTTGACGACAATAAACTCATCTTCAACAAAAATAAATACCCCAAAGACGTTGAGATATTAGATTAAAGATTGTCTGATTTGAAAATTACGAGCATTCTCAAATACGCAGGAAAATCTGTATTTATCGGTTCAAGAAAATAATAAGCAGACCTTCCAAAAATTAGGAAACATTTATACTGCCCGGTCCAACCTATACGGGCTTTTTTGTGCCATTATTGGTAATTTCAGGGTATGAAAAACATCTTTTTTCTTTTCTTATTCCTCGGTTCAATAAAAGCGGAAGCCCAGTATGCCGTTCGCCTGATCATTACAGAGGTAGCAACACGCAAACAGGATGATATCTATCTCTCAGGTAATTTCAACAACTGGAACCCCAAAGATGAAAACTATAAATTGAAACCTTTTGGTGGTTCTCGAAAAAGTATTGTTATCAAAGACATGGCCTCAGGTACCTACGCTTTCAAATTTACCCGCGGAACTTTTGAGAAAGTAGAATGTGCGGCAGATGGCAGGGATATTGACGACAGGATACTTGAAGTGATTACCGATGTATCAAAAGAATTTACAATTGCCGGCTGGAAAGATGATTATCCCGAACGACCAAAAACGTATACAGCCAGTCCGCAGGTGCATATTATAGACACTGCATTCAATATGCCACAACTCAACCGCAAAAGAAGGATTTGGGTTTACCTGCCCAAAGGATATGCAACGTCTTCCAAAATATATCCAGTTCTTTATATGAATGACGGACAAAATCTCTTCAATGAAAAAACAGCCGCTTTTGGTGAATGGGGTGTGGATGAATGTTTGGATACCTTGCAAAAGAAACTGGATAAAGAATGCATTGTAGTAGGCATTGACCATGGTGGCGAAAAAAGAACTACCGAATACAATCCCTACGATAACGCCCAATATGGAAAAGGGGAAGGGAAGCAGTATGTAGATTTTCTTGCCAATACTTTAAAGCCATACATAGACTCGAAATACCATACCAAAAAAGGGCCGGAAAATACATTTATAGCCGGTAGCAGTTTAGGCGGAGTGATCAGTTTGTATGCTGTAATGCAATATCCCGGAGTATTTGGTAGTGCGGGTGTTTTATCACCGGCTTTCTGGATAGCCCCGACTATTTACAGTGATGCGGAAAGATTTTCAACTACGGCCATGCCTAAGTTTTATCTCTATGCCGGTAGCAAAGAATCCGCAACCATGGTAACGGATATGCAACGGATGTCTGCTATCTTTCAAAAAAAACAGCAATATATTTTGCGCAGTGTTGTCAACCCCCTTGGCCAGCATAATGAAGCCAGCTGGCGACAGGAGTTTGCAGATTTTTATAAATGGCTGATGAATTGATCAGGAAAGTTTAGTAGTAGTGTATCAAAGGTGCAATCGTCCTGTTACCTTTAAATTTAAAATTCAAAAACGGTTTCATATCCTAAACGTCACCCCCTCAATAGCCAAATCGGTATTTGGAAAAACTTCCTGTGCTTCCGAAAGAAAAGCATCCAGCGATTCATATTTGCTGCTGAAATGGCCTATTAATAATCGTTGCACACCTGCTCTTAATGCAATATCTGCAGCTTGTGCGCTGGTTGAATGAAAACGTGCTGCGGCACGTTCTTCCAGATCTTTTAAATAAGTGGTTTCGTGGTAAAGAACCGTTGCATCTTTTGTTTTCTCTGCAATGCTGATATCATAAATGGTATCGGCACAAAACGCATAACTTCTCGCAGGTTTATTGGCAAAGGTTACCAGTTCGTTTTTAATAACACCGCCCTGCTTATTTTCATAATCATACCCATCTTTCAACCTGTCGTAAAAAACAGAAGGAATTTCATATTCCAATACTTTCTCTTTATGGATCTTTCTCGGCTTCCTTTTCTCACGAATGATAAAACCCCAGCAGGGTATGCGGTGGCAGGTATCAAAACACTCAACCCTGAATTTGGGAGTGTCTATTATCACACCCTCTTTCTCTAATGGATGAAAGACCAGGGGGAATGGGAGCGTGGTTACCGCCACTTTTAATTGGAGGTCAATAATGTCTTTTAGTGCAGCCGGTGCATAAATATGCAATTCAGTCTCCCTGCCCAATAACCCCATACTGGTAACCAGGCCAATCAACCCGAAATAATGGTCGCCATGTAAATGCGAAATAAAAATATGGTGAATCTTACTCCTCCGGATTTTGTACCGGGCTATCTGCATCTGTGTACCTTCTCCACAATCCAGCAGGAATAACTGGTCATTTAACGTAACCACCTGCGAAGTCGGATGCCTGTCATAAGCAGGAATAGCTGAATTATTACCGAGTATTGTAACACCAAACATGGGCAGGTTTGTACTTGATGAATCGCATGAAAATAAGAAGCAGTTATAACATTAGACAAATTAATGTGGCTCGTGCTGCATTTTACCTGCTAAATCTTTGAATCATTTTTGAAAAATTCAATTTGTAAAAAATGAAAATGTAAGCTGGTCAACGTTTCACGAAAAAGAAAGTGAGGTAATGCGCCAGGCACTTAAAACAGTGTTCAATAACCCTGCATTACCCATTGCCCTAATAATCTATACCCGTTTTTAGAGCCAAAGCAGGAGAATTCTATAAAACTACCCGATTTACTGCAAAATTCCGTCTGGAAATTCTCCTTTTCCCATTAATTATCCCTACTTTTGCACCCGATAAAAAATAGAAGAAAACCATTCCGGAGTCTTTTTAAACATTTTGAGATGCCTTATTTAACAATTGAAAAAAAAGCAAACATTTTTGCTGAATTTGGTGGAAAATCCACTAACACGGGTTCTATTGAAGGTCAAGTTGCCTTATTGACTGAGCGTATTTCCCAGATTTCCAAGCACTTACAAGCTAACAAGAAAGATCATTCTACCCAACGTGGATTGATGATGATGGTTGGTCAACGCAAGCGTTTACTAACCTACATGCAAAAGCACAACCTCCAGGGTTACCGTGCTTTGATCGAGAAACTGGGTCTGAGAAAATAATTTTCAAAGTATTGCAGATGCTATTCCCAACTGAGTTATCAAACGGTTGGGAATAGTTATTTCTGTCAGTTCCTGTATTTAGCTTCGCCATTATTAAACAAGGGCCATGAATAACACGGTTATTCAACAATGTTTTTCATAGCTCATATTACAAAATCAGATTATGTTATCACAACCCATTAATGTGAGTTTCGACCTCGGTGGTGACCGCCAGGTAACCATCGGAACGGGAAAATTAGCCCGACAGGCTGATGGTGCCGTTACTGTCCAACAGGGCAATTGCGTTATTTTAGCTACAGTGGTAGCCAATAAAGACCCGAAAGATGGTCAGGATTTTTTCCCTTTAAGCGTTGATTATCAGGAAAAATTTGCATCAGCTGGTCGTGTACCCGGTTCATTTTTTAAACGCGAAGCAAGATTGAATGATTATGAGATATTGACCAGCCGGTTGATTGATCGTGCCTTACGTCCATTATTCCCCGAAGATTACCTATGTGATGTTCAGGTATTAATAAGCCTGGTATCAAGTGATCCGGAGATATTACCCGATTCTTTAGCCTGTCTTGCTGCATCAGCGGCATTGGCTGTGTCAGATATCCCTATTAAAGAAATTATCAGTGAAGTAAGGATTGCACGCGTGAATGGTAAATTTATAGTAAACCCCACCCGTTCAGAACTGAAAGCCTCCGATCTGGAATTCCTGATTGCTGCTACTGAAAAGAACCTGATGATGGTGGAAGGAGAAGCAAAAGAATGCGCAGAAGCAGACCTGGTAAAGGCCTTGCAACTTGCCCATGATGCCATCCGCATCCAGATCAAGGCACAGGTAGAATTAAGGACTAAGAAAGGTGTTACCACAAAAAGAGAGTATAAAAAGCCTGCACAGGACGAAACCATACAGGAAAAAGTAAACGCTTTCGCAAAAGACAGGGTATATGAAATTTCAAGAAAAGGTTCCGCTAAAAACGAACGTACAGAAGCTTACAGTGCTTTAAAAGACGAATTGTTAGGCAGCCTCGGCGAAGAAACAACCGATCTGGAAAAGAAATTAGCCAAAAAATATTACGAAGACCTGAAATGGGAAGTGGTAAGAAACATGATGCTGGATGACCGTATCCGCTTGGATGGCCGTCAGCTAGACCAGGTTCGCTCATTGGCTATGGAAGTAGAACCCCTGCCAACACCGCATGGTTCTGCATTATTCACAAGAGGTGAAACTCAATCACTTACAACGGTTACCTTCGGAACTAAATTAGATGAATTATTGGTTGAAAGTGCCCAGAAATCTGAATACACAAAATTTATCCTTCATTATAATTTTCCTCCATTCTCAACCGGTGAAGTAAAAATGATGAGGGGCGTAGGCCGTAGGGAAGTGGGCCATGGTAACCTTGCCATGCGCAGTTTAAGGCAAATGATGCCGGGTAGCGAATATGCTTACACCGTTCGTATCGTAAGTGATATTTTAGAAAGTAACGGATCATCTTCCATGGCAACCGTTTGTGCCGGATCACTGGCACTGATGGATGCAGGTGTGCCTTTCCCTAAACACGTAAGTGGTGTGGCAATGGGACTGATTACCAGGAATGATGGTAAATATGCAATCCTCACAGATATCCTGGGTGATGAAGATCATTTGGGTGATATGGATTTTAAAGTAACGGGTACCCGCGATGGTATCTGTGGTGTGCAAATGGACATCAAAGTAGATGGCCTTAGCATGGAAGTGATGATGGAGGCCTTGGAACAGGCAAGAAAAGGCCGTTTGCACATACTCGACGCAATGTATGAATGTATGCCCGCACCTCGCCCTGAAGTGAAGCCACATGCACCAAGAATGGTGAAACTGATCATCGATAAAGAATTCATCGGCGCGGTAATCGGACCAGGTGGTAAAGTAATACAGGAAATCCAGCGTGAAACAGGAGCTACCGTAAATATTGAAGAAGTAGGTAATACCGGTGAGGTTAGCATCTTCTCAGCTTCTAAAGAAAGCCTGGATAAAGCGGTAACCTGGATCAAAGGAATTACTGCTATCCCTGAAGTAGGTGACGTGTATGAAGGCCCAGTAAAAGGTATTAAAGAATTCGGCGCATTCGTTGAATTCATGCCTGGTAAACAAGGCTTATTGCATATCAGCGAAATCAGCTGGAAACGCCTGGAATCTATGGACGGACTGTTCAAAGAAGGCGATATGGTAAAAGTAAAACTGGTAGGACTGGACCCTAAAACAGGTAAATTCAAATTAAGTCGTAAAGCACTGATGCCAAAACCCGAGTTCAAACCGAGGGAAGAAGGGGCTGAAAATGCGGAGGGATAGTTAAATGAGTTAATGTAGTTAAAAGGGTTAGAATAGTTAGAAGGGTTAAAGCAGTTGTATACTTCTTTAACCCTTTTAACATTTTTAACCATCATTCCTAAGAAATCAAAAATGAGTAATTATTGCGAACTAACCATATTAACAGGCGAAGGAGCCATACGTGAGCAACTGCTTGCCCAATTGGCTGGCATGGGTTATGATGGGTTTGAAGAATCCGATACAGCTTTAAAAGCATATATCCCGGAACCTGATTTTTCTGATATTGATTTAGATAATTTATTTAATAAATACTCTCTTACATATTCAAAATCAATTATTAATAAACAAAATTGGAATAAATTATGGGAATCTAATTTTGAACCGGTTCAAGTAGATGATTTTGTGGGAATCAGGGCAGACTTCCATCCATCATTCAAAAATGTGACGCATGAAATCGTTATAACCCCTAAAATGAGCTTTGGTACAGGGCATCATGCAACAACTTATACAGTCATGCAAATGATGCGCGAACTGAATTGTACCGGCAAATCGGTATTTGATTTTGGAACGGGTACCGGCATACTGGCCATACTCGCAGAGAAGTTAGGCGCTACTTCCATACTGGCAGTTGATAACGATGACTGGTGTATTGAAAATGCTTCAGAAAATATATTTATCAACGGATGTAAATATATTGATATAGAGAAAGTTATGGAGTTGAAATTCAATAAAAAGTTTGATATCATATTAGCCAATATTAATAAGAACATTATTCTGAACAACATTCATATCCTCAGGCAAGGGTTAACGGCGGGAGGCCAATTATTGCTTAGCGGCTTATTGGCGGAAGATCAAAAAGATATCCTGGCTGCCTGTTCTTTACTCGGGCTGCAGCATAAACAAACTATCAGCCGTAATGGGTGGATAGCCACCTGGTTCTGTATGGATTCACAAAATTTGGATGTTAAGTAAACATTACCTTCATTATCGTTATCTTTACCCCCTAACTTCAACCACCCCCCAATGAACGAATTGTTGCTCATTGTATTAGCATATTTAATCGGATCAGTTCCCACAGCAGTCTGGATAAGTAGGTCCTTATTCGGAATTGATATCCGAGACTACGGAAGCGGAAATGCAGGTGCTACCAATACCTTTCGTGTTTTGGGCTCTAAATGGGGCACAGTAGTTATGGTGGTGGATATTGCCAAAGGTGTTCTGGCAACATCGCTTTACATTTTTTTACCTTATTTGCTTAAAGACGAACTGCACCGGACCAACCTGATGATCGGGCTGGGATTGGCTGCCGTTATAGGGCATATTTACCCAATATGGGCGGGTTTCAAAGGAGGGAAAGGAGTGGCTACTTTATTTGGAATGGCCCTTGCCATCCAGCCGTTGGTAGCTGTTTGCTGTATAGGCGTATTCTTACTCGTTCTCTATCTTACCCGTTTTGTATCACTCAGTTCTATTTTGGCTGGTGTATCATTCATGGTTTTTATACTTTTTATCTTCAATGAAAAAGAAACGCTTTATCGAATTTTCGCAGTATTAGTGGCTTTAATGGTGGTATTGACCCATCAGAAAAATATCGGGCGAATCTTAAAAGGAACCGAAAGCAAAGTGCCCATCTTCAAATACCGCGATCGCCGAAGGCAAAGAAAACAAAGCCAGTAAAACTCCCATCCACCTTTCTCTTACATTATTGATAATTTATTAAGCAAGTACTTTTCTGTTATTGTACAGATTAAAACACTGGAATTATGTAACACATTGCATGAATCCTGTAACAATTTAAAAGTTCGGGTAATTTAGCTTTACAATGAATTAATAAACTATTTGAATATGAAAAATTTACTATCTCTCGTCGTTCTTGCATTTTTATTAAATGGCTGCACCAGTAATTCCATTATAGGCCGAAGCCAATTGAATCTGGTATCTGATAATGACCTTCAGGCCATGGCCTTTGCACAGTATAGAGAGTTTCTCAATACCAATCCTGTAGTTCCTGCCAATAACAGCAATACGGAAATGGTAAAAAGAGTAGGTAACAGGATAGCCGTTGCAGTAAAACAATATTATAAGGACAATGGCATGCCAAATGCACTCGATAATTATAACTGGGAGTTTAACCTGATTAATAAAAATGAGGTTAATGCCTGGTGTATGCCCGGAGGCAAAGTGGTGGTTTATACAGGAATTCTGGCTGTAACACAAACTGAGGCTGCATTGGCCATTGTATTGGGTCATGAAATTACGCATGCGGTGGTAGGACATGGTAAGGAAAGAATGAGTCAGGAAATGGTTGCGCAGGGGTTGGGCTCACTGGCGGGCGCTGCTTTGGGAACAAATACCCAAGCTGCTAATATTTTTAACTCTGTATATGGGGTAAGTGCCGAGTATGGGGCTCTATTACCTAATTCGCGCAAACAGGAATTGGAAGCAGATCATTTCGGATTAATTTTTGCAGCTGCCGCTGGTTATGACCCACGTGTAGCAATTGATTTCTGGACAAGAATGGCAAATCTTGGAAACGGTCAGAAGCCTCCGGCTTTTCTTAGTGACCACCCCAGCGATGCACAACGTATCCAGAAAATAAAAGACCTGATGCCGGAAGCAATGAAATATTACCATCCCAGATAATTTTTCTATACCAGAAAGTACTAGAAAATGGATTGAAACAAATGCGTAAATTGCAATTGTCTCAATCCATTTTTAGCTAACTGTTCTTTCTATGAAAGAAATGGGGTTTCTTTTTTGTATATTCTCTTTGTTATCCTTGCAGGCTATATCGCAACGCAATTCTTCAGATCGGGGTAAGTCACCTCTTGTACCAGATAATGCCGTTTTATCCATTTCAGGGGATCAATATAAATCATTCTTGTCAACACATGTGGTTATAGACTCTTCGCAAGACAAGGACTATACCCTTGTGAAAAGGGTAGGTAGCCGGATTATTGCTGCGGCTAAAAGTTATTACCATAATAAAAAAGCGATCCTTTCGGAATTGAGCAGCTACGCCTGGGAAATCAAACTGATTGGCAAAAAAGAAGTGAATACCTGGTGTATGCCCGGCGGTAAGATGGCGGTTTATTCCGGATTATTGCCTGTTACACAAAGCGAAGCTTCCCTGGCAGTATTGTTAGGTCATACAACGGCGCACATGCTGATAAAGCACGGAAATGAAAGGATGAAACAGTATTTGCAGGATAAATTGAATGGAAAACCACTGGCAGAATCACTTTCAGCGAATCCTGATTATACAAAAGAATTATTTCGCGCTGCTTACGGAATGGGCACCAACGCGGGTATTTGGATACCATTTAGTAAAGAAGATGAGGAAGAAGCGGACAATCTCGGATTGATTTTTTGCGGAATGGCAGGCTATAATCCAAGGGAGGCCCTTGTTCTTTGGGGACGCATGGCCAGGTTTAGTCATACCGCACAGGAACCCGAATTACTGGCTACCCATCCTGTTTATGGGGAACGGATGACCAGATTAACAGAAATTATGGACGAAATGGTCCGAGATTATTTTAAACCCGGTATTAAAAATTGATATATGTATCAGTTAAAAGCTCCCGTTTCGTGTTAATTAACGCTACAGGAGTAAAATAGCTTTGATTTGTTTATGAACTGTGGTAACAATTTTTTAACTTTGCAGTCCTTTATTACATCACCTAAATTTCCTTTTAGGCATGTCAAATCAGACGATTTTTGAAAAATTACAGTTGAAAGATGAAAAGACCCTTTTGATACAAGGGCTGCCTTCAACCATTGAAAAGCAATTTGCCAAGGTTACGTATGCCAAGAACGTAACCCCTTTATTGAAAAGTAGAAAGGTAGATTTCGCCTTATTGTTCGCCCTTAGCCAGCACCAGTTGAACAATGTGCTGAAAGAAGTATTTCCGGCTTTGCATGAAGATACCAAGTTATGGATATCCTATCCTAAAACAACCAGTAAGATCGTCAGCGATCTTAACAGGGATTGCAGTTGGGAATTCCTGACCAGGAATGAATACGAAAGTGTGCGTCAGGTAACATTGGACCATGTCTGGACGGCCATTCGCTTTAAAAAACTGGATAAAATCCCTAATAGAACCCGTGCTTTTTCTGAAATGAAGAGTAATGAAATGAATGGTATTGATTTTGAAAAAAGGTTAGTGGTGCCGCCGGTTGAATTAAATAAATTGTTTACCAAACACAAAGATGCGCATGAGTTTTTCAGCTCACTGTCTTTTACTAACCAGAAAGAATATGTTAGCTGGATAGAAGCGGCCAAAAAGGAAGAAACACGTTTACGCCGCCTGGAAACCGCTGTAGAAAAATTATTGGCTGGTAAAAAAAATCCTTCAGAAAAATAATGAACCATATTAATATAGAGATAAAAGCAAAATGCTTTCACCCCGAAAAAGTGGAAGCATTTTTACTTTCAAACAATGCCAGGTTTATTGGACTGGATCACCAGAAAGACACCTATTTTACTGTTCCCGCAGGCCGATTAAAATTGCGCCAAGGTAATATTGAAAACAGCCTTATTTTTTACAACCGCCCCGACCAGGAAGGACCCAAGCAATCTGATTTTTCTTTGAGTAAAGTAACGGATGGTGCAGCCACAGAACAATTGCTGGAAAAAGCCTTGGGTATTAAAGTGGTGGTAGAAAAAAACCGTAAAATATTCTTCATAGATAATGTGAAATTCCACCTGGATGAAGTACCGGGGTTAGGTTCTTTTGTAGAGATAGAAGCTGGCAACCTCAGCGACCCTTCAAAAACAATTGATGACCTGAAAACGCAATGTGATTTTTATATGCAGGCATTCGAAGTTGCAGACGCTGATCTGATTCATCACAGTTATAGTGATATGTTACTAATGCTGACCAAAAAATAAATCAGGGTGATCGGTGTTAAATATTTTGCAGTAATAAACACTGCAAAAATCTGGCAATAAAAAGAGTACATTAACATCGTATTATATGGTATGTATAACTTTCTGAAGGAGTTGTTTTTTTTACCGAATATCATGTACAAAAAAGAACCTACTCAACGTTCTCTGAACAAAAGTAAATCGGGTATTTTTTTGTATAAACAGGTTTAAAATGTGAATTTGTATATTTACAGCGATGACAAAAATAAACCAGTAGGTTAAAGGATAGTCTGGGTGTAAAAAGAGATATTATAGGGAGCTTATAGAGATGTTATAGAGACCTTATAGAGATATTATAGAGATGCCTTCGTATACATCCCCAATATTTCCCCATGCATAGTAGCTATACCGTAAAATAGCTTTACAGCATCCAATTGTATTTTTCGGAACTATTTAATAATGACCGTCCCCAACTGTTTCGTCAATTCCCTTTCAATTTCTTTAAGGTGTTTGTGTACTTCTATCAGTTTCATCTGGTCGTCTAATGAAGCGTGTTCCATGTCGCGCTGGTTTTCATCAAACATTTTTTTGATTTTGCGGAGCTTATAAAAATTAACACTCATCATCACATCCTGAATACTGGTATCGCGGTTCACAATATTCATGGTTTCCATTACCTCATCCCATTTCTGGCTGAGTTCAAATGGGAAAACGCTGATGCTTACCACGAGGTTACGTATGGTATCATTCTCATGATATAGCAATGTTTTAGTTGTAGGCTCTAATCCCTGCTGGTACCATTGTTTATATTCTTCGAAAAGCTGTTCCAGTTGCGGGTTATCGAAATGAAATTGTTCCAGTTCTTCAAAAATAAAATCAGCCATCGTTCTGGTTTCATCCCATGGCCGCAATCCATATTCAAGTAACACGCGAAGTATGTTTCTTTCATGTGCCTCGTCTTGGTTAAAGAGGAGCTGGGTATCATCCAAAACATCTTCAGGCTGTTGCGATGCCTGTTGCTGCAAAAAAGTAGCTTCTTCAACGGCTGCCCTTTTTTCATCTTTTGAAACCTTATCCCGTTTGTATTTATTTACCAGGTGTGTAAGCCCGGTTTCATCTATCCGCAATAGTCCCGAACACTGCCTGATATAATCCTGCAGCTTGGTAAAATCTTCTGCTTTATTAATCTTGCTTAGCGTTTCAGCAATCTGGTTTACAACAGTACTTTTTTTGGTAACATCGGTACCCGCTTCTTTCAGCATTACCTCTAACTGAAAGATGATGAAGTCTTTTTTAGCGGAAGCCACAAACTCATTAAAAGCATGGGTACCCACTTTGTTTACATAGCTGTCGGGGTCTTCTTTATCGGGAATTAATACCAAACGAACATTGAGGCTTTCTTCCAAAGCCATATCCAGTCCGCGCAATGCGGCTTTTACACCGGCACTGTCGCCATCATAAATAATAGTAAGGTTACTGGTATATTTTTTTATCAGCCGCAGTTGATCGGTAGTAAGTGAAGTTCCGCCGCTGGCCACCACATTCTCAATACCTGCCTGGTGCAAACTCACCACATCTGTATAGCCTTCTACCAATAAACACTCATCTGCTTTATCTATGGCCATCCGCGCAAAATAAGAGCCGTATAGTATTTTACTTTTGCTGTATATTTCGTTCTCCGGGGTATTAATATATTTTGGGCCGCGGTCTGTTTTTCCAATAACCCTTGCACCAAACCCAAGCACTTTGCCGGTATTGCCATGAATAGGGAATATGATACGGCCGCGGTAATTATCAACCAACTCATCATTGTTACGCAAAGAAACCAAACCGGTCTTCGGCAATAATTCTTTATTGAATTGATTGGCCAATAATGCTTTTGTTAATGTATCCCTTGCATCAGGGTTATAACCAATCTGGAATTTTTGTATGATATCCTCCGTAAACCCCCGCTCCTTTAAATAGGATAGTGCAATGGCTTTTCCTTCTTCCGTATTGAATAACTGATCAGCAAAAAACTTCTGCGCAAAACCGTTTATAATGTATAAACTATCGGCTGTTTGTATCAGCTGTTTTTGTTCCGGGCTGGTTTCGGTTTCTTCCACTTCAATGTTGTACCTCGCTGCCAGCCATTTGAGTGCTTCAACGTAATTGTACTTCTCGTGCTCCATTAAAAAGGTGATGGTATTACCGCTTTTGCCGCAGCCGAAACATTTGTATATTTCTTTGGCAGGGGATACGGTAAATGAAGGGCTCTTCTCATTATGAAACGGGCAAACCCCGATATAATTCGTCCCCCTTTTCTTTAATTTCACAAATTCGCCCACCACATCAATGATATCAATGCGGTTGGTGATTTGTTGTATGGTGTTGGGACTGATCATGGTTGCAAAGTAAACTCAAAAGATCATGGCCTGTGGGCCAGGGTCTGTTTACAAAAATACACAATTGAGTCATTTGCCTTATTTTTATCTATGCTTAAGAAAGAAAGGCAGGCTTATATCATTCAACAGATCAATGTGCACAATAAAGTATTGTCATCGGATCTGAGCACCCAATTAGATGTGTCGGAAGATACGGTACGTCGCGACCTCCAGGAGCTGGCAGAAGAGGGGAAACTGATCAAGGTTCATGGCGGGGCTTTGTCCAAGTCGTTCCATTTTACACTGGAAAGTCCCACCATTTATTCATTGCCTGAAAAAAAGAGTATTGCCTATAAAGCTATCCAGTTAATAAAGGATGGTATGATGGTAGTGCTTTCTGGCGGAACTACGATCAGGGAACTGGTAAAAGCACTTCCTCCCGAACTTAATGCGACTTTTATAACGGTGAGTGTACCGATTGCACTTGAATTACTGGAGCACCCCACCAGTGAAGTGATTTTCTTTGGGAATAAACTTTTAAAGAATGCCCAGATGTCGGTAGGGGCCGAGGTGGTTCAGCGACTTGGCCAGATCAAAGCCGACCTGTGTTTTCTGGGTACGAACAGCATTGATGCTACTTTTGGCATTACCGATCTCGAATGGGAGATTATAGAAGTAAAAAAGGCCATGCTTAAATGTGCCCATAAAACAGTATCATTGGCTATTTCCGAGAAACTGAATACCATACAGCGGTTACAGGTTTGTAAACCGGAAGAAATTGATATGCTCATTACTGAGCTGGAACCCGATGACCCTATTTTAACCCCTTATCGAGAAAAAGGGCTTACCGTTTTATAAGCGTACCACAATCTGCTACTCCATAACCCTTTAAATGCGGTTTTTTGCGTTTTTTAGGATTATTTTATCTGTTTCTGTCTCAAATGAGAATTGTGACTAAATAAATTCGTCCATCTGCAGTACAAATTTTAACATTGCTGAATCATTTCCTGCATTTTTTATCTTAAATTTCTTTTTTGCGGCTTTTTGCGTAAAAAAAAATGTTAAATGATGCAATGTTTTGCAGGGTTTGTATGTCTTATGAAAATTGAAGAGGAAAGCTCCCAATCACACCAAGTACTTAACTGAATTACCAAAACAAAAAACTCTTTATGAGAAAAATCGCTTCTTTGATGAAAGTAGTTGTTATGCTGCTTCTCATTTTCTCGTTGCCATCTTACGGGCAAAGCCAAACTGTATCCGGAACTATTAAGGACTCTGACAAAAACATACCGTTGGCTGGTGCCAATATCAGGGTTGTGGGTACCAATACGGTTGCCCAAACGAATGATAAAGGTGTGTTTACCATCAAAGCCACGAATGGCCAGACATTACAGATTACTTCTGTGGGGTATACCACTCAACGACTTACTGTTAATGGGTCACAGTTAAATATTTCTCTGAAAGCAGAGGCGACTGAGCTGGATGAGGTTGTTGTAGCGATGGATATCAAGAGAAAACCGCGTGAACTGGGTTATTCTGTTCAGAAAGTAACCGGTAAGGAGATTGCAGAAAGCCAGCGTGAAAATTTTGTAAATAGCTTACAGGGCCGGGTTGCCGGTGTAACTATCGCCCCCACTGGTGGCCAGGCTGGGGCATCTTCCACCATTGTACTACGAGGATTTAATTCAATGGCATTGAGTAACCAGCCCTTGTTTGTAATTGATGGTATCATTGTGGATAACCAGACCGTAAACGAAACAAGTAATGGTGGATCACAGCTGGGCCTTGCTTCTGATAAACCAAACAGAACCAATGATTATACAAACCGTATTGCCGATATAAATCCGAATGATATAGAATCGGTAACAGTATTAAAAGGACCCGAAGCCACAGCCTTATATGGTAGCCAGGCCAGTTCAGGTGCCATAGTGATTACTTCTAAAAAAGCAAAAACCAACGGGAAGATTTCTGTTGCTTATGATAATAGTTTTCGCTGGCAGGTATTAAACCGTTTTCCAAGTTATTCTACTAAATACAGCCAGGGAAACAACGGGGTAAACGATAATTCATTGTTTACTTATTTCGGACCGGCTTATGGGGCTGATGTTAATCAGTTCGACAACGTGCATAACTTTTTCCAGACAGGATTTGCGCAAACGCACAATATTAGTATGGAATATGGAAAGAAGAATGTTTCCTGGCGCCTTTCAGGATCAGCCTTTGATCAAAAAGGGGTGGTGCCTAATAATAATTTTACAAGATATAATTTCCGTTTATCCAATACGACTAAAATCGGAAAATATATTGATGTGTCACCTTCACTTTCTTACATAAGGAGTACGAATGACAAACCTTTGCGTGGTGCAGGTTCTTACCTGTTGAATTTAATGGTTTGGCCAATTGATAATGATATCCGCAATTATGTGGATGAAAATGCAAATAAAATAAAACTTGGTAATAATGAATATGACAACCCGGTTTTTAATTCTGTTTTCAACCGGAGCACCGATATAACGGATCGTGTGATTGCAGCAATAGGTATTAATATAAACCCTACTCCCTGGTTGGCTATTGCCGGCAGGTTTGGATATGATACCTATACATCAAAAGGGTTTTCATTAATTGATTCTGCTTCTTCATTGAACCTTTCCACAAAAGGGCAGCAGGATAATTATTATCGTAATTATTATGGCTATAACCACACTATTACGGCTACTGCCAAGAAATCAATTGGTAATTTCTCTGGAAGGGTAATGGTAGGAAATATGTGGCAGGATTACAGAACCGAAATGTATGCAGTTTCGGGTACCATATTAAAAGGAAATTATACTTTCGGAATGGATAGCAACAATACAGCGTTTGCCGGAAGAACACGCTTAAGTAATGCACAAAGAACCGGAGGCTATAATACCAGTTTGAGCAGGCAGGCAGCTTATTTTGGCGAAGTGTCGGTAAATTATAAAAACCTGGCATTTATTTCTTATTCCCACAGGTTTGAAAACTCATCTATTTTTCCGGCAGATTTCAGGAATTATAATTACCCGGCAGGTAGCATGAGTTTGATTATGTCGGACATCTTTCCTTTCATCAAAAAAGGGAATGTCGTTAATTTTTTAAAGATCAGGGGATCATTGGCACAAACCGCACGATCCAGCTCACCTTATGCTAACCAGTCGGTATTTAACTTTGTACAGTCCAGTGGAGGTGGTTATGCTTATGCGTTTAATAACAATAATTTCTTTCTTGAACCCGAGCGCCAGAAGACCTACGAATTGGGAGCTGAGTTTAAATTTTTTAACAGCAGGGTCAACCTTGATATCACTTATTATAATACACTTAATGAAAAACAAATTGCTGAAAACTTCCGCGCAAGTTATGCTACCGGGTATGTATTGAATACTTTGAATGTGGGCTCAACCCGAAATAAAGGAATCGAGATTAGTTTAGACGCTTCGCCTATACAAAACAAAAACTTCTCATGGAATGTCAGACTGAATTTCAACAGGATGCGTAATGAAGTACTAACCTTACCTGATAACGTACCTGAATTCTATATCTCTGATACCTGGTTATACGCCAATGCAAGGGGCGGATTGGTAAGAGGCGGGCCAAGTACCAGTATTACGGCATTCGGATATGCAAGAAACAACAATGGAGATATATTAATTGATCCGGCAAACGGGTTACCTGTTGTGGATAATACTTTTAGAGTAAGGGGAGACCGTAATCCGAATTATACATTAGGCATCAATAATAATTTCCGATATAAAAACTGGACTTTAAGTATGCTTTGGGACCTTAAAGTGGGTGGGGACATTTTTAATGGTACCGATATGTACCTTACTACAAGAGGTAAGAGTACCAGAAATGATGATAGAAAAACACCAAGGGTAGTTCAGGGGGTATTAAATGATGGTTTCCAAAATAGCAGTACACCAACCAGGAACACCATTGTAGTAACGCCGTACGATTTACTGGCTTACTACACCACAAGAATGCCTGAAGAAGAATTTATTCAGAAAAATGTGAACTGGTTCAGGTTGAGGGATATTACTATCAATTATACGTTACCTGCTACCGCAATGAGGAAACTGACATTCCTCAAGTCTTTGGGCTTTTTTGTAACGGGTAATGACCTGATTTTATTTACGAATTATCTGGGTGCAGATCCGGCTGTAAGTGGTAATACGTCGGGTACAAGAGGCGTAGGCGGGTTCGGTTTTGATTACGGCAATATTGCAACACCTATCAGCGTGAATGTTGGTTTGAGGGCAAATTTTTAATCAAATCCATCTAAACAAGTAGCTAATCTATAAAGTATACATTATGAAACATACATTCTTTAAAATATTCTTCCTCACAGTTGCCATCACAACCATGGTTTCCTGCAGTAAGAAAATTGATGAGGCTTATCAAAACCCCAATGCAGATGTTAAGGTTGCCGTAGAGCAGTTACTACCGGGGATAGAGGCAAGTATGGTGGGCAATAGCGCTTTTCAGGGCACCGCCAATGATATGCGTTTTATTGGCCGCTACATACAAAACTGGCAACTAAGCACTCCAGGTGATATCTATGACCAGATGGGTGGCGTTCAGACTGATAATGCAACATCCACATGGAGAACACATTATTATGATCTTGGCCAGAACCTTAACAATATGATTAAATGGTCTGGTGATGATAAGAAATGGGATTATGTGGGTGTTGGACAGGCCATTTTTGCCTGGAGTTGGTTAACCATTGGTGATTACTATGGTGAGGTTATCTTGAAAGAAGCATTTAACACAAGTCAACTTACGTTTAAATACGATACACAAGAAGATGTGTATACCTATGTGCGACAGCTTTGTTTTACTTCTTTAGATAACCTGAATAAAACAGGGGATGGGGTTAGCCAGGCTAACCTTGCTTTAGGAGATGCATATTTTTATAATGGGGATGTTACAAAGTGGAAAAAATTCGTTTACGGGATATTGGCGAGATCTTATAATCATTTAAGTAATAAAGCAAATTACAAACCCGACTCGGTTATTTACTATGCTAATTTATCCATTAAAAGCAACGCAGATAATGCAACATTAAAATACACACCAACTGGTAATAACAGAAGTGCAAATTTTAATGGGCCATATAGCAACAATGCTATCGGATCATTACGCCAAAGTGAGTATTCAGTTAAATTATTAACTGGTGCCAACGCTGCTTTACCAGGTGTGGCTGACCCGAGAAGATGGTATTTTTTTAAGACAAACCCTAATGGAACGTTTGTAGGCGTTACACCTAATAAAGGTACAACCGGGATTGCGAATGTAAGTGACCGCCCGGATAATTTTTATGGAAGCACCAATACAACAACTGTGGCTCCGGCAGGTGGTAATGATATTGGATGTACCTATATTTTCAGAAATTATGCTGAATCACCCGTATTAACGGCAAGTGAGATTCAGTTTATGATAGCAGAAGCAGCATTACGTAAAGGCGAAACAGGGACCGCTATGACGGCTTATAAATTAGGAATCAGCTTAAATTTCGATATGCTAAGTACCTTGTACAGCACCAATATAGCGTCAGCCAACGTTATAACTGATGGCACAAAAAATGCATACTTAGCTAATCCTTTAGTTGTTCCCGCCACGCTTACATTAACTCATATTATGCTGCAGAAATACATCTCGCTCTGGGGCCATGGTATTTTGGAAACCTGGGTTGATATGCGAAGGTATCATTATACAGACCTCGACCCTGCAACGGGTAAACAGGTTTATGCAGACTTTGCCATTCCAACCGGTATTAATTTGTATGTAGATAATGGCGGTAAACCTGTGTACAGGGTAAGGCCAAGGTTTAACTCTGAGTATGTTTGGAATTTAAATGAGCTTATACGGATTGGTGCAGATAAAGCGGATTTTCACACCAAAGAAAGCTGGTTCTCTCAAAAGTAATCATACACAAAACTTAAAACGATGAAAAAAATTCTTTCCTATACCTTATTGATTGCTGCCGGAATGATTATGTTTTTTTCCTGCAAAAAGCAGGCAGATATTGTAGGTGCTTTCGGTACAACAGAAGATCAGGCCTTTGTAAGGGTTATACATGCTTCGCCTTTTTTTCGCCAGGTTTTTAACGCACCAGACTCCTTTAATATCTTTGTTAATAATGCCAAAGTAAATGGCCCGTTGATTACGTATGCAGGCCTTTTTCCCGCTTCTAATAGTACTGCTTTCGGTTATATTGCTGTTCCCCAGGGGTTGGTGAATGTTAAATTAACGGTGGCAGGAACGGTGAATACAGATTCAATACCATTAACCTTGTTTACCAAAATATTTACAAAAGGACAGTATTACTCAATCATTGTAACGGATAATTTCAAATCAGCTACTGACTCATCAAAAATTATTTTGCAGGATACGTATACAAAACCGGGTAACGGTAACTATAGCTTACGTTTTGTACATGCTGTGTTAAATGATACAGCAGGTTTAAATGTTGATGTGTATTCCACACGAAGAAATGCCAATATCTTCAACGCCATCAAGCCAGGGCAGATAGTGAACTTCCAGACCTTCCCTTATAATTCGCAATTGAACGATACCTTGTATGTTAGGAGGGCTGGAACCACACAGAATCTATCTACAGTTAATGGGGCTTCATTTGGTAACCAACGTGTTTACACCCTTGTTTACAGAGGTAATGGCGACTTAACCACAGGTACCAAAGCAAGGGCTTTAGCTACGTATCTGCACCAATAAAGTAGCAGGTTTCTCATAATGCAAAAAAACTGCCGAAACCGGTAGACTTTTTGCATTATGAGAAATATATTTACCTGCATCTTTCTATAATGGGTAATGGTAAGTCAATACAGGTTTAATTAAGCCAGTTCATCACTCACTATTATCGATCCCACAACCTTAAGCATAAGATTACCTACCCGAAAGGGATACTGCAATACAAAACAATACGGCAATAACCAAAGCAATAAGCATTTTGTTCTTGTTCCAGTAATGCAGGAATTGTATTTGGTGTACAAATTTTTTTATTTCTTTTTCAATCAATACATCATCCGACCATATTTTTTGTAACAGGCCAACAATACTTACTACAGAATGTAAGGATAGCGGACGTGCACTCTCCATAAGATGACGAATGATTTTTCTATTGATTACCCGGTCATTTGTGGCTTGCAGGATATTGAGGTTGTGCTGAGACAGCAGATCAGTTATTTCGAAAGAAAGCAGGTCAAGATCAATTCTAAAAGGGTCGAGTAATGATATTTTTTTGTGAAGAAGAAGACTTGATTGTAAAATTTCTTCTGCCGTTTCGGCCAGTGGTTTATAAACCCGCTGTGGGTTTTGTGTGTACCGCTGGTAATCGTAAGCCGACCTTTTCGTTTTATCTTTTAACACCAGGTATGCTTCCTGAATCTCTGAAAATTTTTCGCGCGTAAAAAGGCCATCCTTATTTTTATCAGGATGATATTTTAAAGCTAATTTCCGAAATGCTTTTTTAATCTCTTCAGGGGAAGCGGCGGGTGCGATGGTTAGTATTTGATAATAATCTTTTGCAGACATGGGATGGTGAGTACTGGATGGACAATTATAAATTCACCATCACTTGGTGGCGTCAAATTCCATATCATCCCCCTCCATTAATTCCCGTTCTATTTCTTCCATCTGAACAATATCCCATGCTTCAGATTGGGTAGGGGTAACATTTAACAATTCCAGCAGGTCCATTTTCTCAAAATTTTCCTCAACAGATAGTTGTAAAGAGCAAATAACAAATGAGGCATTATTCTCATAGAATGACTGTTGAAGTTCTGCAATGGTTTCTGCAGCAGTTTCTTCCACAAATGACACAGATTTGAGGTCAAGAATTACGTTTTTTACTTCTTTTTGCAGTTGATGCATACAAACAACCCCTATTTCTGCTGCTATATTGGCAGTGAGTTCGGGAATAATCGGCGTTACAACAGTAAATTTCTCCTTGGTATCAATTTTGACTTCCATAGTTTAGTAAATTCCATTAACAGGTGTGCATAAGTGCATCACAACTTCGCTCAAAAATATTCGTTATAATTGTATAAATCCAAAATAAGGCCATGGATAATAATTTTTCAGCACAGGTAAAAGAGATCATTTCCTTCAGCAGGGAAGAAGCACTCAGGTTAGGCAATGACTTTATAGGCACAGAACATTTGTTGTTGGGTTTGATCCGCGATGGGGATAATACGGCCATTAAGGTATTAAAGCAGCTGAATGTTGATCTATATGAGTTGCGTAAAGAAGTAGAACTTGCCGTAAAGGATAAAACAGGAAAAAATATTGCCAATATCAACAGCCTTCCTTTAACCAAACAGGCCGAGAAGGTAATCCGCGTTACGGTGCTTGAAGCAAAAGCATTGAAAAGTCCGCTGGTAGAAACCGAGCATTTGATGTTGAGCATTCTTAAGAACAAAGAAAACATTGCCACGCAGATATTAAACCAGTTTGATGTGGACTACGACCTGTTCCGCAATGAACTGGGTATGGTAGGTACAACGAATCCGCCACCACGCAGCGAGTTCTCCGACGAAAACGATGACGACTTTGAAGAAGAAAAACGTGGTGCCGGTTACCCGCAGCAACGTGCAGGCAAACAACCAGGAGCAGCTAAAAGTAAAACGCCTGTGCTGGATAATTTCGGAAGGGATATAACCAAACTGGCCGAATCAGGCACGCTCGATCCCATTGTGGGACGTGAGGAAGAAATTGAGCGGGTAAGCCAAATATTAAGCCGCCGTAAAAAGAATAATCCCATTTTGATAGGTGAGCCGGGTGTGGGTAAAACGGCTATTGTAGAAGGACTGGCATTGCGTATCGTGCAAAGAAAAGTAAGCCGGGTATTATTTGATAAAAGGGTTATCTCACTTGATCTGGCTGCATTGGTTGCAGGTACCAAATACCGTGGCCAGTTTGAAGAAAGGATGAAAGCCATTATGAATGAACTGGAAAAGAACCGGGATGTAATATTGTTTATTGATGAGATACATACGATTGTTGGTGCCGGTGGTGCCAGCGGTTCTTTGGATGCATCGAATATATTTAAACCGGCTTTAGCTAGGGGAGAACTGCAATGTATAGGTGCTTCTACACTGGATGAATACAGGATGTATATCGAAAAAGATGGGGCGCTGGACCGTCGTTTCCAGAAAGTATTGATTGAGCCGCCGAGTGTGGATGAAACAATCATGATACTTACCAATATCAAATCTAAATACGAAGATTTTCATAACGTAACCTATTCCGATGATGCGATAGAAGCCTGTGTTAAGCTGAGTGACCGCTATATGACCGACAGGTTATTACCCGATAAGGCCATTGATGTATTGGATGAAGTAGGTGCAAGGGTGCATTTGAAGAATATTAATGTGCCACAGGATATTGTAGAGCTGGAGAAAAAAATAGAAGACGTTAAAAATGAAAAGAATAAAGTTGTAAAAAGCCAGCGTTTTGAAGAAGCTGCTTCATTACGCGATACAGAGAAACGCCTGGGCGAAGAACTGGAGAAAGCAAAAGGCCAGTGGGAAGAAGAAAGCAAACACAAACGTTACCCTATCACTGAAGAAAATATTGCTGAAGTAGTGAGTATGATGACGGGAATCCCCGTAAAACGTATGGTACAGGCAGAAACAGACAAACTGCGCCGTATGAGTGAAGAAATGAAAGATATGGTGGTAGGGCAGGACGAGGCCATACAAAAGGTTGTAAAAGCCATTCAGCGTAACCGCGTGGGATTGAAAGATCCAAGAAAACCAATCGGTACTTTTATTTTCTTAGGACCAACCGGTGTTGGTAAAACTGAATTAGCAAAAGTACTTTCGACGTATTTATTTGATAAAGATGATTCTTTAGTTAGAATAGATATGAGTGAGTATATGGAGAAGTTTAGCGTTTCTCGATTAGTAGGGGCACCTCCCGGATATGTAGGTTATGAAGAAGGTGGACAATTAACTGAAA
>JANXUL010000062.1 GCA_025356235.1 Bacteroidota bacterium | reverse complement strand
CATTGATAGTGGGGTGGCGGTTAAAATGAGCTGTATAAAGTTATAATAACTAAACCGGATATTCATTACTCCTTCTCCCTGCACTGTTATTCTTTATCATAACCGGTATAAAATAAAAAAGATCAACTAATGTTGACCATTATACGCAGATTGACAACCAAGAGTTGCTATAAGGCATTAAAATACCTGATTATTTCTATCCATCCTTTTTCATCACCCAGGGATATATTTCTTTCAGTTACAAATTTGTTCAGGGAAGCAGATTTATCGGAGATCTCCGGGGATGCTTTCAAAAATGTGGTCTCATAAAAATCTTTGCTCAGTTTCATTTCTAATGGCTTGTCTTTAATAGGCGATCTGTCATTAGAACTCGTAAGTGTATATGACAATGTATAACCACTGCTACCAGCATCTTTGGTAAACCGTTTGTTTAATATCAATTTACCCTGAATCAAACTGGATTCATAATTAATTGGGCCAACTACATTAAAAGTCTGTGGGGTTGCTACATTGGATTTTGTAGCATTCGCTTTAGGTGAATTGGCTGTTTTTTGGGCATTCGCAATAAGGCCTGTCAACAAGAAAAATATTAAAAAGTATTTGCTTTTCATATGGTTTAATCTAAATGCTAAAACACAGCGCACACTGTATTCGCATATAAAGTTACAAGATTATACTTGTATGATTGGTTAAAACTGTCGTTGCAACCATTTGTACTTAAGTAGCTTAATATTAGTCAGCAATGAGAGGTGATGGAGCAAACACGATTTAATTATATGATTATCAATTACTTATAAAATTGTTGACTTATCTGTCAGTATCTTATTTCCAATCCAAATGCAAAATTATTTACATGGGATAACAATATTCCTGTTAGTATGTACAAAAAAATGAGGCCCTAAGACCTCACTTATGTGAACCGGATTGGATTCGAACCAATGACCCCAAGCTTAGAAGGTTTGTGCTCTATCCAGCTGAGCTACCGGTCCTTGAAATGAGCCGCAAAATAACGGAAAAAATAATTGCCAAACAAGCTTGATTTACATGTTGCGGAAACTCTATCGTAAGAAGTAAGGGTTTCATCTCCCCATAACTCACTGTTCGCAACTCACAACTCACTAATCAAGTCAAACTACTGCCAAATCTCTTTACTTTGTGACAAAGGATTGCCTGTATGAGTTATAACTATCTTCCGCTTGATCGTAAATGGCTTCATTTTGAGCAGGTTAAAAACCTGTTGGATTATAACCAGCTTGTCTCTATCACATTCGATGCCCATGAACGGATATTGGCCTGCCGGGCTTATTTAGATACTAAAATGGAGGATAAAGAAAAATTGTATTACGGAATCAATACCGGTTTCGGTTTTTTGCAAAATGTAAAGATTGATGCCAGCCAGATCGAGCAGCTGCAATACAATTTACTTGTCTCCCATGCCTGTGGTTTAGGAGAAGAAGTACCAAAAGATATTGTAAAACTGATGTTGATGCTGAAAATAAAATCACTCAGTTATGGTAATAGCGGGGTGCAGATTGATACAGTTATCAGGCTCATGCACATGTATAACCATGAGGTATTACCGGTTATTTATACACAGGGCTCCCTGGGCGCATCGGGCGATCTTGCGCCGCTAAGTCACCTTAGCCTGCCTTTAATCGGCCTGGGAGAAGTATATTATCAGGGAAAGAAAATGAATGCATCAGATGCCATGCAAACACTGGGATGGGAGGCTATTCATTTACAAAGCAAAGAAGGACTTGCACTGATTAACGGAACGCAGTTTATGAGTGCCTATGGTTTGTATTGCCTTAAAAAAGCAGAGCACCTGCTACAAATGGCCGATCTGATCAGTGCCTTATCCTTTGATGCCTTTGATTGTGTGTCTGAACCATTAGATCCGCATATCCATGCCGTTAGGGCACATAAAGGGCAGGTAGATACGGCTGCTATTCTGCGTAGCCATTTACAAGGGAGTGCCATTGCCCAACAGGAAAAGCAGGCGGTGCAGGATCCTTATTCCTTCCGTTGTATACCGCAGGTGCATGGGGCGAGTAAGGACGCATTTGATCATATTTTAAGTGTTTTCATCCGTGAGATCAATTCTGTAACAGATAATCCGAATATTTTTCCTGAAGACGACCTTATTGTAGGTGGTGGTAATTTTCATGGACAGCCATTGGCCCTGGTGCTGGATTATTTTGCCATTGCGATGAGCGAATTGGCGAATATTTCAGAAAGAAGGACCTACCAACTGATCAGTGGCCAACGTGGCCTGCCTTTATTCCTCGTGAAAGATCCCGGGTTAAATTCCGGGTTTATGATACCGCAATACACCGCAGCGGGCATTGTGAGTGAGAATAAACAATTATGTACCCCTGCATCGGTAGACAGTATTTCTTCTTCCAATAACCAGGAAGATCATGTAAGTATGGGAGCCAATGCTGCCACTAAATGCCTGCGTGTGATTAATAATGTAGAAAAAGTGCTGGCCATAGAACTGCTGAGTGCCGCCCAGGCACTTGAGTTCCGGCGGCCAAAGAAAAGTTCGCCTGTATTGGAAAAATTGATGGATGCTTTCCGGCAAAAGATCAGTTTTAATGAAGTGGACAGGCTGCTGCATACAGATATGATTAATGCGATTGATTTCCTTGCCAACTACCGGCTAAATGATTAGAAAATTCGACTGTTTAAATAAATCAATGCATTGCCTATACACATCAACATTCAAAATCTCTTGTTCAATATTCAATATTCCCTAACTCCCTATTCCTTACCTTTACCTACTTAGAAAAGCAATTGAAATGAGCGAAGAAAAGAGCCTGAATTTTATTGAAGAGATCGTTGAAGAGGATCTGAAGAATGGGAAATATCCATCTATTACTACCCGTTTTCCGCCTGAGCCGAATGG
>JANXUL010000046.1 GCA_025356235.1 Bacteroidota bacterium | reverse complement strand
AGTAATGCAGGTAGTGTTCAAACAGTATTCATGCGGGGTGGCGGATCGGGCCGCACTTTGATACTGATGGACGGCATCCCGGTAAATGACCCATCACAGATCAACAATGATTTTGATCTTAATTTTTTTTCTATTAACGATGTAGAAAAGATTGAAATTTGTAAAGGTGCACAATCAACCCTATATGGAAGTGATGCTATTGCGGGCGTAATCAATATCATTACCACCAAAGAAAATATTACCAAGCCCATAAATATAAAAGCTACGGTATCTGCCGGCAGTTTTGGCACGCTTAAAACAAATCTGCAGTTCTATGGCAAAGCAGATAAGTTTACCTATACTGCCCGTTATGCAAGGTTACAATCCGATGGCTTCTCTGCTGCATTCGACAGCACAGGTAGCAAAAATTATGACCGCGATGCCTATTTAGGCAATGTACTAAATGCTGCCCTGCAATACCATGCCGACAAAAAACTGGTACTTAAAGCATTTACCCAATACAGCGAGTACAAAGCCGGAATTGATGCAAGTGCTTTCACTGACAAGGCCTTTTATGATATTAACAACAAAAACCATACATCAGGTACTGGATTTGTTTTTAAAAACCAGTTATTGTCTTTAACAGGTAATTACCAGTACACGAAACAACATCGGAATTATGATGATAATGCCTCCATAGGCGCCCCTGTTTTTTCTATGAATGATTATGATGCTGTTTCGCAATTTGCAGAATTATATACTTCTGTAAAGCTAGGTAACGGTTTTACTTTATTGGGTGGGACAGATTACCGCTATGGTTCGATGAATAACCAGTACCGTTCAGTAAGTTCTTTCGGCCCATATAATAGTAAATTCAATGATACCTCGATGAACCAGCAATCGGTTTATACCTCCGTGCATTTCAACAATACACATTTTTCTGTTGAGGCTGGTGGCAGGTTAACGAATCATTCCCGTTATGGAACACATTATACTTATACGTTCAACCCATCTTATACATTTGATGAGCACTTCCGGATATTTGGAAGTATTGCCACAGGTTTTAAAGCACCATCTTTATATCAGCTCTATTCCAGCAGCGGGAATATTGACCTGAAAGCGGAAGTCTCCACCAATTATGAAGCAGGTATGCAAAACACCTATAAGAAATTCAGAGACAGAATTGTATTTTTTTACCGGCAAACAGACAATGGCATTGATTACAATTCCAATACTTTTAAATATTTTAATTATGTAAACCAGACAACAAGGGGAATTGAGTATGAGGTAAGTTTTCAACCAACGGAACACCTTTCGCTGAGTGGCAACTACACTTTTATTGCCGCACAGGAAACAACGCAGAGCCGCATTAATTTTAAAGACACCACGTATAATTATTCTTTGCGAAGGCCAACACATAGTATAAACATTACCGCAGGCTACCAGTTTACAAAAGGGTTGTATGCAAGTATCAATGGTAAATATGTAAGCAACCGCTATGATGTGGGTGGCTATAAAAAAGCCGATGTTTTATTAGATAGTTATTTTTTACTCGGGGCTTATGGGGAATATAAGTTCAGTGACTGCTTTAAGCTATTTGCAGATGTACAGAATATCGGCAATGAAAAATTTTTTGAGGTGCGGGGCTACAACGCCATCCCATCTATGTTCAATATTGGAGCAACTTTTAATTGGTAATCTTTTTGCCCTATGCCCCAACACGAAACCAAAAAATGCGAACGTTGTACCCGCGATTTCGAATGCAAAGTGGGTAATATCGCAGAATGCCAGTGTACCCGGGTAACCCTAACTTATGAAGAACGAGTATTCATAGAAGAAAAATATACCGATTGTTTATGCGGGGAGTGCCTGCAAACGCTGCAATTTCAATACAGATTATACAGGAATCATATTTTCAGGTTTTAATATTTGCCCAGGTCAGCACAGGTTGTTCTTTGAACATCTGTGTAACCTGTGGCAAACTATTTTCTACCTGTGTGAGTATAATTCGCGATAAATCATGTAATTCGTGCCATGGAGATTTATCTGATCAGGCACACCACCCCCGCAGTACCCAAAGGCATTTGTTACGGACAAACTGATTTAAATGTTACAGAAACATTTGAGCAGGAAGTAACCAGTATTAAACCCTATCTCCCCGAAAATATTCAAACCGTTTACAGCAGTCCTTTACAGCGATGCAGAAAATTAGCCAATGCGCTCTTTCCACAGCATCAATTAAACTTACATGATGACCTGATGGAACTCAATTGCGGCGACTGGGAAATGCAACCATGGGACGAAATACCCAAAGCAGAAATACAACCCTGGATGGATGATTTTGTAAACATACAGGTACCCAACGGAGAGAGTTATATACAAATGCATAAAAGAGTAAGTTTATGTTTTGAATGGATAAGCCGGCAAACGCATCCGGCGGTAATTGTAGCGCATGGTGGTGTATTGAGAAGTATCCTTTCACACATTACCAATACGCCACTCAGGGAATCTTTCGACGCATTTACCTGCCATTATGGATGTGTGGTGAAATTAATTTCAGAAGAAAATACTTTTCAACATGAGATGCTCTATAATATTTCATTGGCAGGGAAGGAATGGCATAGGCCGAGTAAATGAGAATTTTTAAGTAGTAAGTAAGTGACAGGCCGTTTCCACCTATTACTTAAAACATTTATCTTTAGTAAAACGCATCTATGATCTTCCATCTTGATCAACTGCTGACGGTAACGTTTACTTTGTTTGCAGTAATTGATATTGTAGGCTCTGTTCCTTTGCTTATATCTTTGAAAGAAAAGATAGGTGGCATCCGCTCATTACAGGCTACGCTTGTTTCGGGCGGTTTAATGATATTGTTTCTTTTTGCCGGTAAACCTTTCTTGAAAATATTGGGTCTCGACATCCGCTCCTTTGCCGTTGGTGGTTCTGTAGTAATTTTTTTATTGGGATTAGAAATGGTATTGGGACATGAAATATTCAAGGGCGATAAGGATGCGAAATCGGGAAGTGTTGTTCCCATTGCTTTTCCCATTATTGCAGGCAGCGGTACACTCACCACTATTATGTCGTTAAAAGCCAATTTTGATGAAACCTATATCCTTGCAGGCATTATGATTAATTTAGTAGTCGTATACCTGGTATTGAAATCATTAAAACTAATTGAACGGTTATTGGGGCCGGCAGGTTTACTGGCGGTAAGAAAATTTTTCGGGGTGATATTATTAGCCATTGCGGTAAAAATATTCAGCAGCAATATCGGCGTGTTCGGGAAGTAGTTTGGGGATTTTTTTCACTTCCAAAAAAATAATCATTTTACAAAATGATACATTGGATCCGTAAGCATTTTGAATTACTATTTTGGGTAGTATCCCTCGCCGCATTATTTTGTCTCCCGGAAAATAAAGTAGCAAATTCTTTATGCCTGTCAGGCCTGCTGGGTTTTGGGCGTTGTCCGGGTTGTGGTATCGGGCATGCCATCCATTATGCCTTGCACCTGAATTTTGCCGCTTCTTTTCATTACCATCCATTGGGAATCTTCGGAGTAATGGTTATATTTATCAGGATTAAACAATTGGTATACCCTGTAAACAACGCTTATGAAGCCTAACCTTATCAACATGATCCCTTCCATAGAAGGGGAAGAACTGGTTTACCTGCAAATGGCCACTAAAGAATTAACCGAAGAACAAATGGTAAATTTTATTGCCCTTTATAATGGCAAACGAAAAAAAACCGACCAAATCTTACTGGGTTGCGTATTGGGATTTGTATGTGTAGCAGGTATCCAGCGGTTTATGGTAGGACAAACCGGCATGGGCCTTTTGTTCCTGTTTACCGGCGGGTTTTGTTTTATCGGGACCATTTTAGATACCATCAATCATAAGCGTCTGGCATTTGAATACAACCAAAAAATGGCGAGGGAGAGTATGGCTATGGTATATTCTTATCAGTAGGTATATTTTGATTATCTCCTACTTCACCTTTTCCTTGTAGTAACAAAATGAAAACGGCAGCTGTTCTTTATACGTGATTGAAGAAACACAATATGCGAATCCTAACTATATACTTTGTAAGCCTGTTACTTTGGGGCTTTACCGCCAATAGTCAACCAAGCACCTACAAAGAAAAATACCGCCCGCAATTTCATTTCTCTCCGCCCGCACATTGGATGAACGACCCCAACGGGATGGTATATTATAAAGGTGAATACCATCTTTTTTATCAATATTATCCAGAGGGCACTGTTTGGGGGCCAATGCATTGGGGGCACGCCATTAGCAAAGACCTGGTTCACTGGCAACACCTGCCCATTGCTTTATACCCAGATTCTTTGGGATATATTTTTTCGGGAAGTGTAATCGTTGATGAGCATAATACCAGCGGGTTTCAAACAGGTACTGAAAAGCCACTGGTAGCTATTTTCACTTATCATAACATGGCGGGCGAAAAAGCAGGGACCAATCATTTTCAAACACAAGGAATTGCCTACAGCCTTGATAGAGGGAGAACATGGAAAAAATACCATAATAATCCCGTTATCAAAAACCCTGGCATAAAAGATTTTCGCGATCCTAAAGTGAGCTGGCATGCAGCTTCTAACAAATGGATCATGACCATGGCCGCTGGAAATGAGATCAGGTTTTACCAGTCGGCCAATTTAAAAGACTGGCAATTATCCGGTACATTCGGAAATGACGAAGGAAACCATGGTGGTGTTTGGGAATGCCCGGATCTTTTTGAAATGAAAATTGCCGGTACTCTGCAAACGAAATGGGTATTACTCGTAAGCATTGGCAACGGTGCGCCAAACGGCGGCAGTGGCACACAATATTTTATAGGTGATTTTAACGGGAAAACATTTCAAAACAGCAATACAAAACAAACACAGTTATGGCTTGACTATGGTTGCGATAATTATGCCGGTGTTACCTGGAGCAATGCCGCCGGCAGAAGGCTATTTTTAGGCTGGATGAGTAACTGGCAATATGCACAAACCGTACCCACCCGAACCTGGCGGAGTGCCATGACATTACCGAGGGAAATCAGTTTACGGCAAACGGCTGATGGTATCCGGTTGTTCTCAAACCCGGTTAAAGAATTAGAAAAGCTAAGAACCGGCAATCACGAGATTAATGCTGATAACAAAACAGCTTATCCTTTTTCACTAGGCGAACTTGAACTGACCGTTGATCTGGAAAAAACCGGTACAACGGATTTTGGTATTGAAATTTTCAATTCTAAAAATGAAAAAATCCACGTTGGTTTCAATAAGACAACCAATCAATATTATATAGACCGAATAAAAAGTGGCGATGTATTTTTTTCAAAAGTATTTGCTGCCAAACATACCGCACCAAGGTTAGTAAGAGATAAAAAGCTAATCATGCATTTGTTCATAGATCATTCTTCGGTAGAATTATTTGCAGATGGGGGGAGTGTAGCTATGACAGATATTTTTTTCCCGACTGAAAAATTCAATTCTATTCAATTGTACCCGAAAACTAAAAATGCTGCATTTATTAAAGGCACCTTATATACATTAACGACTATTTGGAGATGATCTTATACCGGAGTGTAGGAAAGCTATTATATTAAAAAACCTGAAAACAAATGTTTCTAGGTTTTCACTTTGGTGGCCTCGTCAGGAATCGAACCTGAATCTGGAGCTTCGGAAACTCTTATACTATCCATTGTACGACGAGGCCAAAAATTTCTCGCAAAATTACCAAAGGGCAACGGCATCAATCGCTTCTTTTGCGACTTTGCTTCTTATGCATCTTTGCGTGAAAAAATTCCTAATTGCTGCAAAAATAATAGAACCAAGCTATTGTTGTTTCAATTCTTCAAATAAACGTTCCGTATCTTCTTTTTTACATAATTCTGTACCTGAATTCATAGTTGCAGCGGTGCCGGCGGCTACGCCATAACGCAAAACATCGTGCAAATCGCGGTTTTGCGACAAAGCCAACACCATTGCCCCTACCATACTATCACCTGCACCCACTGTGCTGTGCACTGTTACATTGGGTGGTTTTACCAGAAACTGCTTATCAATGGTTACCAGCATGGCACCTTCTGCGCCCATAGATACCACCATTACTTCGCAACCACCTGCGGCTATTATACTCCTGGCTGCGGTGACGATTTCTTCATTGACTAATTTTTCTTTGCCATACAAATTACTTAGTTCACCCAGGTTGGGCTTGATCAGGAATACCCCTTCTTTTACAGCATGTTGCAAAGCTTCCCCTGAAGTATCTACAATTAACTTTGCATTTTTTTGTTTCGCAATCACAGCCATTCGTCCAAAAATATCTACCGGTACCCCGGGAGGAAGGCTGCCGCTGGCAACAATATAAGCTACGTTGCTTTGATCTTTCATATATGTCAATGCCTGTTCCCATTCGGGTTCATATAAATCCGGCCCCTGCATACCAAAACGGTATTGAAGATTAGAAGATGCATCTACTACCACAAAGTTCTCACGGGTATCACCATGCATAGGCAAGGCAACCGATACTATATGTTCAGCAGCTATTAAAGATTCAAATTGTTTACCTGTATAACCACCCGACAGATAAACAGCTTCGCTGCTGCCACCTAATTTATGAATGGCCCTCGATACATTGACACCGCCACCACCCGGCTCTACTTTAGTATCGGTGCAGCGTAATTTTTTTTCAGGAACCAGTTCGGGGATAGAAATACTTTTATCCAAAGCAGGGTTCAAGGTGAGGGTAATAATTTTTTTCATGGGGGTTATGCGTTATAAAACTTTACATCATGGTGCTTTTACGGTAAAATTTAACTGCCAAGGCGCGTAAGCACAAGGTAACACTAAGAATTATCTGATTAACTCCTGCAAGGCTGCGGTTAGAAAAATACCACTTGGAACACTTCGCATGATTTGTAGATCTTCGTAAAGATTACTTTCATTATCAAGGAAACGTAAAACACGTCGGGGAGGATTTTTTTGAAAGATCCGGGAAAAAATCTCATCCCCATGCATCTTTCGGCTGTGCAGTACATTTAGCAAAACACTGTCGTACAGGTGAAATTTTTTATCATTCCATGTTTTTTGTATGGAAAGCTGATTACCCGTTACTAATGATTCTATAATCTGTCCCGTCCTTTTTTGTATGAATTGAAAAACATAGCCACTGCTCCCCTTGGCCTGCCCACCTGCAATACCGGTATATATCACCCTTCCTTCCTGCAAAGGGAATTGCATATTGGTCATGGGTATTACACCAAATTCTTCTTGTACAATCTTGTAATCTGTAATGTGCAAATAAGAAGAGATGTAATCCTTCAATGCAGTTTCATATTCCTCCTTTTCTAAAAGTGCTTCGGTGAACAGGGTATACTCAACCAGGGCGCATGTTGATGAAGTTGGCATTAGGTATATGAAAGTAGTTCCGTGTTTTTGACTCACCCTGAAATCCATAAACGTAGCCAGTGCAGGATCAAAATGGGGTTCTTTTGTTTCTATTACCCAGCCCTTAAAGTGTTGCTGCAAATAATATTTTCCTTTCGGGGTTTTTGGTTGTTCAAATAAAATGCTATTGAAAATATAGTCGGCCGTAAATGATTCCGTTTCTAATTCAACGTTTGCTCTATCTGTATTGCTATTGACTGATTTTACTATCGCATATCGCCATTCAATATTTGTACGGCTAGCCGATGCTTGCTTCACATATGAATACAGGTCTATCCCGTGAATCATTTTGTATTGATAAGGTGAAAGGTCAAGTATGGAAGAGTAGACATCAGAAAAAAAATTTGCATACTGCCATTGGTGGTGAATGATTGGTTCGAAGATACCCGGTTCTTTTTCCCAGAAACACCAGGTGCGGTCGTTGGTTATTTTTTTTGATTGATCAATGACGAGTATTTTCTTATCGTCAAAAAAAGGGTGTTGCAGCATACGCATCAACAAACTTAATCCTGCACATCCGGCACCAGTGATGATATAATTATAGTGGTTAGGCAACTGTTTATAGTCGTTATTTATTTCTCCTGTAACTGCTCATCACGTTTCACTTTATCCCAGTATTTCTTTGCCACAATCAGCATACCGAAACTCTCTCCCTCATGCTTATCCAAATGCTTATGGTGCATCTTATGGCCCCAACGGATGGCTTTTATATAGCGGTTATTACTGCGGGTAAATAATTTAAACCGTTGGTGTATGATAATCTCATGCACCACAAAATACGCAACCCCATACAAAGTAATACCCATGCCAATACTTACTACCCAATATGCCTGGTTCATACTACCCAGCATAATACATAACCAGCTGGGAATTGCGAAAATGAAAAAGAAAGCATCGTTTTTTTCAAAAAATCCCGGGCCTTTCTGGTGATGGTCTTCGTGCAGGTACCACAAAAAACCGTGCATCAAAAACCGGTGGGTGAGCCAGGTAATACCTTCCATAATACAAAATGTAGCCAATGCGATAAAAAGATAAATCATATTACAAATACGTTCTGAGTGCCAGGAAAAATAATAACTGTATAATTACCAAATGTACAGCGAAATAGTTGGGCTTGCTAAAGGAACACCAACGGTACACAACCAATAACATGCCACTAATTATAAACCAGCACAGGTAATTATAAAAGGGTATGTCACTGCTTTGCCATTGCCAAAAACCCAATTTTATGGCTACGGGTTCCATTACCCAATCAAAAAATGTAGCCAACAGGGCTCCATCAATAACCAATGATATACCGGCAATAAAAGGGGATAATACAGAACCCTCTTTTTCAAATTTCTTTGAAAACCATTGCTGCATTTGAACCATAACAGAACCGCTGCAAAATACAATGATGAACCAGTTTATCCCTATCAGCCAGGGAACGCCGTTAAATTTGACACCTAAAACAGTTCCATATTTGTATTCTCCAAAAAGCTTACCGGTGTTAACTCCAATCGTTTCGGCAGCCATTCCAGTTATAAAAGCGAGGGCTGCGAACAAAACAAAACCGACATTTTTTTGTGGCTGGTTCCATATCAATAAAGCTGCCATAAGGCAGAGATTGAAAGGGGTATTTTGTATGAACCAATCTTTATATGGTGTAAATAGAATACCTATCAATCCACATACATGAAAAAGGGCGGCGATGGATGTGACTGTATTTTGTTTGGAAATTTTCATTAATATATATTGGGCTGGTGGATATTTATTTTTTATGATAAATCCACAGATTAATAGAAGTTTTGCTCATTTGGGAGCCTGGACGCGGGAGGCTATCAGGCACTTCTCATTTTCCTATTATCTTCCATCACTATATCACTCATGATCTTTGCACTCTTTAAACACAAAGGGATACCACCACCAGGGTGTACACTGCCACCTACAAAATACAGACCATTCAGGGCTCCAGTAAAATTGGCATGCCGCAAAAAGGCAGCCATTTTCGAATTCGAACTGGTTCCATATAAGGAACCCATGTATGAAGCGGTTTTTGATTCGATCATTATAGGATCCAGAATCTCTTCTACTTCTATCAAAGGCTCTATATTTGTTTGTAACAGCCGGTTCAGTTTTTGAATAATGGACGAACGATATTTTTCGCGGTAAGTTTCCCAATCCTGCCCTGTATTTGCAGGTGCATTTACCATTACAAACCAGTTCTCTTTTCCTTCCGGTGCTTGCAACCCTTTTTCACATTTGCTGGTAATATTAATATAGACAGTAGGATCATGATACATTTTTTTCAACCTGAAAAGATGGTCAAATTCTGCATTATACTCTTTCGAAAAAAATATATTATGCAGGCCCAGTTGAGCAACCTCTTTTTTTATTCCCCAATAAAATACCAGGGCGCTGCTGCTTCGTTCCTGTTTTAATATTTTTTTTGCCTTTTGCTGGTCATTCAGCAGTTTTTGGTAAGTATAAAATACATCCATATTACTTACGATTATTCCAGCAAAAATATTTTTGCCATCCACTACTACACCTGTTACTTTTCTCTCTTTTCTGATAATTCTTTCAACAGGTGAATTAAATTGAAACTGTACTCCTTTCTTAAGCGCAAGCCGATATAAAGCATTCGTAATACTGATCATTCCGCCTTTGGGATAAAAAATGCCCTCATTATGTTCCAGGTGGGGAATCAAACTCAACATACCCGGGGCTTTATAAGGGTTACTTCCATTATAGGTTGCATAACGGTTAAATAACTGAACCGTTTTAGGGTTTTTAAATTGGGCTTTATTTACCTCATGCATCGAACGAAACAAGTAAGACCACCGGGTAGCAGAGATGGCCCGAAATATCCGTGCCTTCCATAAAGTACTTTTTTTATGTAGTGAATAATTGAGGAAAATGTTACCGATATGCGTATAGATTCTTTTTGATCTTTTCAAATATGCTAAAAGGCTACCCGCCAATTCACCATTTTTGAGTACCAGTTCTTCCTCAAAGAGATCAATATCGCTATATGCATTGATCACTGTACCATCTTCATAAAAATAATTACAGGAAACGGGTAAAGTATGGTATTGAAAATAATCTGCGATCGGTTCGCCGGCTAAGGCAAAGAGTTCTTCGATGTTTTGTGGCTGGGTAAACAGGCTGGGACCCGCATCAAAATGATAGCCGCCCTTTTCAAAATCACTCAGCTTACCTCCTGGGTAGCTGTTTTTTTCAAATACCGTTACTTCCATACCCTGCACAGTCAAACGGATGGCTGCTGCCAGTCCTGCCACACCGGCACCTATAATAATTGCTTTTCGAGAGTCCTGCATATATGCGCAGAAGATAAGTGAAATTTTAATAAAGTGGAATATAAAAGAGTGCTGATGAAGGCATCGGTTTGTTGCCAACTATTTTAGACCTGCCTTATTTTCAACCAGTCCACCACTTTAGGAAAAGCGATACGAAACCAAACCGTAAATGATTCGGGGTGCATTTTTATTTGTTCCTCAATAGTTTCCATAGGCCAGTAAGCATAGTCCCCCACTTCTTTAGGGTCGGGTTCTATTTTATCATCGTATTTACCTACAAATACATGATCAAATTCATGTTCTGTAAGGCCGTTGGCAAACGTAGCTTTATACACAAAATCAAAAACTTTTTTAACCGGTGTTGTAAAACCCATTTCTTCCTGCAACCTTCTCAATGCGGCAGCATGTGTATCCTCTCCGGGACGGGGGTGACTACAACAGCTATTCGTCCACAAACCGGCACTGTGGTATTTAGTTCGCGCCCGTTGCTGCAAAAGCATCTCATCTTTCGAATTAAATATAAACACACTGAAAGCCCGGTGTAAAACAGCTTTTTCATGGGCTTCCATTTTATCAATGGTTCCGGTTGCCACATCTTTTTCATCTACCAGTATCACTTGTTCCATGTAATAAAAATAATAAGATATGCAATTACAGCAAATTTAACTGGCTCCTCACACCTGCCTTAGCAAGAATAAAAAATTTTCCATAGTCAGGTATCCGTATACGGTCGTCCAGAATATTCTGCGGCGGTATTCTTTTTATTTTCCTGAAAAGTGAGAGATAATATTTATATGCCACATATACCCCAAACCTTGCTTTTACAGGCAACTTCAACACACCTTCATAAGCGTGGTCAAAATCTTTTTGTATATCCGCTTCAATAGATGCTTTATCGGCCGCTGTAAAGTTCCTGAAATCACAACCCGGAAAATAAACACGCTCCAACCCTTCATAATCCGCTTTCAGGTCACGCAGAAAATTTACTTTTTGAAAAGCGGCCCCTAAACTACGGGCATACGGTTTCAGCGATTCGTACAAAGATCCATTTCCTTCACAAAACACAAACAGGCACATCAGTCCTACTACTTCTGCGCTGCCGTAAATATATTCTTCATAACCGGCCTTGTCGTATTTGCGTTTGTCAAGATCCAGCTGCATACTGTATAAAAACGCATCAATCAGCGACCTGTCAATACCAAATTCATGAACGGTGAGTTGGAAACTATGTAAAATAGGGTTAAGGCTAATGCCTTTTTCAATCGCATCATAGCTCGACTGCTTGAATTCGTTCAGCAAAGCCGACTTATCGTATTCATGGAATGTATCTACGATCTCATCCGCAAAACGAACAAATCCGTAAATATTAAAGATCGGGCTCCGCAGATCTTTATGCAATAGTTTAATGGTCGAAGAAAAACTAGTGCTGTATTTCTCCGTCGTAATCCTGCTGCAGTCCTGGCTCACTTCATGAAACAGGTTCATCATGGTAGTATATAATTTAATATTATTATCATTGGTTCTTTATTCATCTGATGTTGCGTTGCACACTTGTTCTTTATTTCGTGAGTGGTGAGTAATCAAGGGCAACCACACAATTGCCTCCTCATAACTCACTATTCACGGCCCGTACCCTTTCACCACTTCCCCTGCTACGACTTCCCCACTTATTAAACTGGGCGGCACACCCGGACCGGGAACTGTTAGCTGGCCGGTGTAAAAAAGGTTTTTTACTTTTTTACTCCTGCAGGCAGGTTTTAAAACAGCTGTTTGCCGTAAAGTGTTCGCCAAACCGTAAGCATTTCCTTTAAAAGCATTGTATTCATGTACGAAATCGGCCTGTGCAAAGGATTTCTTGTAAATTATAAATTCTTTGATCCCCTCTCCAAGGTGCTTTTCCATACGGGTAATGATCATTTCAAAATACCTGTCCCTCAGTTCTTCGGTGTCATTTTCCAGTCCTGCTGCTACCGGTATCAGTAAAAATAAATTCTCACACCCTTTGGGTGCTACGGAATCATCTGTTACAGAAGTGGCACTGACATAAAACAGCGGATCTGTGGGCCATTTTTTATTGGTATAGATTTCTTTTCCGTGTACTGCGAAAGAAGTATCAAAAAATAAAGAATGGTGTAAAATGCCGGGTATTTTTTTATTTAATCCAACATAATACAATAAACAACCCGGTGCCATCACCCTTTTATCCCAGTAAGATGGTGAATAGCTTCGATATTTTTCGGGTAATAAAGCTGTTTCAATATGGTGATAATCTGCACCACCAATTACCACATCTGCTTCGTAAACCATTTCTTGATTCGTTACTGAACGGGACACGACTTTTTTTGCCACAGCATCATTATCAATCACAATTTCCTGTACATCCTGTTCAAAATGAAAATGAACACCCAGTTCAATGGCCAGTTCGTACATCCCTTTTACAATGCTATACATACCACCTTTCGGATACCAGGTACCGCCTTTTATATCGGCGTAATTCATCAAACTATATAAAGCCGGTGTGTGTTCCGGTAACGCACCGAGAAATAAAACCGGGAACTCCATGAGTTCAACCAGTTTTGGGTTTGAAAAATATTTTGCCACGTGCGACCGCATCGAACTAAAAACATCAAGTCGAAAAATTCCTTTTACCAGGTCCCAATCTGCAAATTCAGTCAGTGACCTGCCTGGTTTAAAAACCAGTTTTTCTATACCTGCTTTATATTTAAAGGCCGCTTCTTCTAAAAACTGTTCTAATTGGTGACCACTGCCTGGCTCTATTGAGTTAAACAGTTGTTGTAAAGCGGTAAAATCTGCCGGGATATCCATCGGCCCATCTTTCCAATATACCCGGTAAGAGGGGTCAAGTCTTTCCAGTTGGTAATAATCTGAAACAGACTTCCCGAATTGTTGAAAGAACCTTTCAAAAACGTCTGGCATCCAATACCAACTCGGACCCATATCGAATGTAAAGCCATTTGCTTTCATTTGCCTAGCACGTCCACCCGGGGTTTTGTGCTTTTCCAAAACAGTTACTTCCCAACCGGCTTTTGCCATGAATGATGCAGCCGAAAGGCCCGCGAAACCGCTCCCGATAATAATAACTTTCTTGCTCAAAGGGTTATGTCAGAAAGTTAAATGAAATAGTTCAATAACGTTGGATCTGTGTCTTTAACAATTTACGGGCAAAGTGGATACGGCTTTTGATAGTACCTAACGGTTCGCCCAGCATATCAGCTATTTCATGGTATTTGAAGCCATCAAAATATAAAAGAAACGGGTTCCTGAAAATTTCAGGGAGGTGATAAACGGCTTTTTGCACTTCCTTCAGGTTAATACCTGCAATGGCTTCATTGGCTACCGTTGTTTGATTAAGGTTGAGTAGGTATTCGTTGGGTGTACTGTCGAATATGGTACTTTGTTTAGATTTCCTGCGGTAATTATTAATGAAAATATTACGCATGATCGTGTATAACCATGCTTTGATATTCGTGCCCACATTGTATTTTTCTTTGTTGGCCAACGCACGGTACAGGGTTTCCTGTATCAGGTCTTTGGCAGCCTCATTATCACGGGTAAGGGTAATTGCAAAAGGCTTCAAAAATTCTGTATTGCTCAACAATAACTGGTTAAATTCAAAAGTGGACATACATTTTTGTTTAAGTATTGACTCAGTAAAGCTAAACAAAATATAGTTGTTCAGCCAAATTTTTGTTTAACATTGAATAGCAAATAATAAAACAAACAATATCAGGCGTTTACGTCATTCAAATGCATTATATACGAGATTTACCAGGTTCTGGATATACTTTTTATTAATTTTCGGGGTGGTAAAACGATAGTTTATATCATTGCGGGCAACAGATGTGCAGGATAGGTGATTTGATATACCTGAATCTGGCAATCGGTGGCCCATGCGTTTTTGAAGTAACCGCTAAAAATGTTAGTAAAAAATCATCCTACTGTAGCTACATACTCAATTACCTCAGCAAGCGATTTCTTGAACTTGAAATTGGCGGGTATACTTTTTTTGTAGGATTGGGTTAGCAGGCCGGAAACAATGAAAGACTTATCCGGCATGCGGTTATGGGCATTAATGAGGAATTTTTCAAAATTAAAGTTTGGAGAAACGGAAGTAAGGTGGGTATAAAGAAAATCTGGCGTCTTTAATTTGGCAATATATTCCACATCTTTAATCGGAACATTGGTACCCAAATAGAATACTTTCATACCCCGGCTTTTTAAGAGGTAATGAACAAATAGGAGGGCCAGTTCATGGTGCTCACCTTCCGGCAGAAATAATAAAGCGGTTTCTTTAGGTTTAAGAAGGCTTTTTATGCTATCAATCCCAACAATCAACTTCTGCCTGATGGCGTTGCTGACAAGGTGTTCCTGTGCCGGATTAATGTGGTTTGTCATCCATAAAATACCAATACGCTCCAGGAAAGGGAAAATGATCTGGATGATTGTTTTTTCAATGCCCTTAGCCCGGATATTGGCGTCTATTATTTCTTCAAATTCCTCCATTTTCAGGTCAACCATACAACGGATGAGTTCATTAACGAGCCTTTCCTGTTGTGCCTGCACCTGTGATAAGGAGAGGATTTTTTCATTCATCTCTTCAGATGACATCCTGTCTATATGTGAAATCTTGTACCCATATTTATTGAGCAGCGCGATATTCAGTATTGTCTGTAATTCGTAGTTAGTATAATAACGGATATTGGTTTCGGTACGCTGTGGGTTGAGAAATGAGTACCGCTGTTCCCATATCCTGATGGTATGCGCTTTAATACCGGATAAATTTTCGAGGTCTTTTATGGTGAAGGCGTTCATAAAAACGTTAACAGCGCTAAACATTTTTTGTTTAACCCTTTTTGCTAAAAATTATTTTTTACAACGAGATGCTTTTCAGGGAAGGCTGCTATACCCTGATCGCGAAATAAGCCCTTTTAAAAAAGCCCGTTTAAAGCTTTATCCTCCGCAAATAGTCGCCATAGCCGCTTTTGGCATATTTATCAGCCAGATATAATAGCGCCGAATGGTCAATATATCCCATACGGTAAGCCACTTCTTCTATGCAGCCGATTTTCTGGCTTTGCCTTTTTTCGATTACCCGAACAAATTCGCAGGCATCTGCGAATGAGTCAAATGTGCCGGTATCCAGCCAGGCTGTGCCCCGGTTCATGATCCCAACTTTTAACTTTCCTTGCCGCAGGTATTCCCGGTTCACATCGGTAATCTCGTATTCGCCGCGAGGGGATGGCTTCATATTTTTGGCAACCGCTACTACACTATTATCATAAAAATATAAACCTGGTACGGCATAATTTGATTTGGGTGTTTCGGGCTTTTCTTCAATAGATATGGCATTCTGTTTACTATCAAATTCAACTACGCCATACCGCTCAGGATCGTTTACTTCATAAGCAAATACTGCAGCCCCTTCTACCTCATTAAACGACTGTACCAGTTTGCTAAACCCTGCACCGTAAAATATATTATCGCCAAGGATCAATGCGACCTTATCGGTGCCGATAAATTTTTCGCCTATTACAAATGCCTGTGCCAGGCCATTGGGTACTGCCTGCACCGCATAAGAAAAACGACAGCCCAATTCAGACCCATCGCCTAATAAACGTTGAAACTGCAGGGTATCTTCAGGTGTCGTAATAATCAACACTTCATTGATACCGGCAAGCATTAACACTGAAAGCGGATAATAGATCATCGGCTTATCATACACAGGCATCAATTGCTTACTGATACCTTTTGTTATCGGGTACAACCTTGTACCTGATCCGCCTGCCAGGATGATGCCTTTCATAAATTAAAAATTTAAAGTATTAGCAATTTCTTTCAGGGTTGGAAGCATGGTATCTTTTTCTGATAGCAATAGCTCTTTCTGTTCTAACTTCCAATCAATTGCCAGGTCGGGGTCATTAAAAATAATCCCTCCTTCCGAGGTTTTATTGTAAAAATTATCACATTTATAAAAAAAAACCGCTTTATCGCTTAATACCAAAAAACCATGTGCAAACCCGCGTGGAACGAAGAGTTGTGTGTGACTGGTGCCAGATAACTCTACAGCCAGGTGTTGGCCATATGTAACAGATGCCTTTCGCAGGTCAAGCGCAACATCCAATACCCGTCCTTCTAATACACGTACCAATTTCGCCTGTGAAAACTCTCCGTGTTGAAAATGCAAACCCCGCAGCACCCCTTTTTGTGAGCTTGATTGGTTATCCTGCACAAAATTTATGTTCATTCCTGTTTTTTCAAGGAATGTATTTTTATTAAAACTTTCAAAAAAATAACCGCGGTGATCTCCGAAAAAGGTATCGTGGATCAAAAAGCACCCTTCGAGATTTGTTTTTTCAACCTCCATAATTATCTATTGTTATACATCGATTGGTAATAGTTTTGATAAGATCCACTGGTTACATTTTGTAACCATTCAGTATTATTTAAATACCAATCAATGGTTTCGCTTAACCCTTCTTCAAATGTTACAGATGGTTTCCAGCCCAGTTCTTTATTAATTTTAGCAGCATCAATTGCATAACGCCTGTCGTGGCCCGGCCTGTCTTTTACGTAAGTGATTAATTTTTCACTATACCCTTTTTCCCGGCCTAATTTCTCGTCCATTAATGTACACAATAATTTTACCAGGTCAATATTCCTCCATTCATTACACCCGCCAATATTATAAGTTTCGCCGTTTCCACCTTTGTGAAATATAAGGTCAATGGCCAGTGCATGGTCTTTTACAAACAGCCAGTCCCTGGTATATAAGCCGTCGCCATATACCGGCAAAGGTTTTTCATTGATGATATTATTAATAAAAAGGGGTATCAATTTTTCCGGAAAATGATAGGGACCGTAATTATTAGAACAGTTGGATACGATGGTCTGCATATCATATGTTTCGCGGTAAGCCCTTACAAAATGATCTGAGGAAGCTTTACTGGCCGAATAGGGTGAGTTAGGATCATAGGCAGTTGTTTCAGTAAAGAAACCTGTTTCGCCCAGGCTGCCATATACTTCATCCGTTGAAATATGATAGAACCGATGTTTTGAATAATCAGCTTTCCATTTATTCCGCGCGGTATTTAACAGGTTTACTGTACCGATAATATTGGTATATACAAAATCAAGCGGTGACACAATGGAACGGTCTACATGCGATTCGGCGGCCAAATGAATAACATCTGTAACCTGGTATTGATCGAATGTATTTGCCAACGCTTCAGCATCCAGTATGTTTACTTTGGCAAAATGGTAATTGGATTTTTTGTCAATATCCTGAAGGTTTTCCAGGTTACCGGCATAGGTCAGGGCATCAAGGTTTATAATTGTGTATTCAGGGTAGGTATTCACAAACAACCTCACCACATGTGAACCGATAAACCCGGCACCCCCGGTAATCAATATATTTCTACTCATAATTCAAAAAATAAAATCGCGTATCTGCCAAAGTAACAATAAATCCATCCAGCAGACAAGATTATGGGAAGATCATAAACAGATTTTAGCAAATATTAGGATTTATCTTCACTGAAAGGCAATCTTCTATCGATGGAGGGTTTATTTTACACGTATTGACGTTACAAATACCAGCAGAATATCCTCCTATCTTTCTTATCTTCATAAGCACAATTACCTGTCATGAACCAACGCTATTATTCTTTAGATGTTTTCAGAGGGGCAACGGTTGCCCTGATGATACTGGTTAATAATCCCGGAACCTGGGCACATATTTATTCTCCACTGGAGCATGCTGCCTGGCATGGCTGTACACCTACCGACCTTGTTTTTCCTTTTTTCCTTTTTGCCGTGGGAAATGCCATGGCTTTTGTAATGCCCCGTTTTGAACAGGCAGGCCCGGCGGTATTCTGGAAGAAAGTGATCAAAAGGACATTGCTAATTTTCGCCATTGGTATTTTTCTTAACTGGAGCCCTTTCATCAGGTGGGATGGGGAAAATATTGCCTGGAAAGTCTGGCATAATGTGCGGGTTTTTGGCGTATTACAACGTATTGCCCTTTGTTACTTTTTTGCTTCCATAATAGTGTATTATGCCAAAACAAGGGGGGCATTTGTTATTAGCGGGATCATGTTGCTGGCCTATTGGTTTATTTGTCTTTATGCAGGTGCCCCTGGCGACCCTTACAGTTTATCGGGATGGTTTGGTACACAAATAGATATTAACCTGTTAGGCCTTAGTCATATTTATAAAGGAGAAGGCGTTCCTTTTGATCCTGAAGGGCTGCCCAGCACCACCGCTGCTATTGTACAAGTTATTTTTGGTTTTTTTGTAGGACAATACATCCAGCAAAAAGGGAAAAGCTACGAAATGCTGTCTCATTTGTTTGTGGCAGGTTTGATATTATTTTTTACAGGTTATTGCTGGGATATGGTTTTCCCGGTTAATAAAAAAATATGGACAAGCAGTTATGTACTCTACACAACCGGCCTTGCCATTATGACCCTGGGTGTTTTGATATACCTGGTTGAATTCAAAGGAGCCAGAGGTGCATGGAGCAAATTCTTTGATGTATTTGGGAAGAACCCTTTATTCATTTTTGTATTAAGCGGCTTCCTGCCAAGGGTATTGGCCATGTTAAGGTGGACAGACCATATAACCCCTGAAGGGAAAAAAGTATATACAACATTCTTTCCCTGGTTTTATGAACATATTTGTAAGAACATAGCCACCGACCTACGTGTAGGTTCGTTATTTTATGCACTTTGTATGATCGCTATGTATTGGGCCATTGTATATGTACTGGATAAGAAGAAGATCTATATTAAGGTGTAAGCTTACGTGTTGAGTATAAAAACTGAACGGATAGTTCCGGCCTTTTTTCACCCCTAACTTATTTTTTTGGCAGGATTTCCGGCGTATACGCCGGGCTCTATGATATTTTTTGTTACCACAGCACCTGCACCAATAACAACATGGCCGCATATGGCAACCGGAAGTATGGTAGCATTACTGCCTATTGAAACATTGTTTCCGATGGTTGTTGGCTTCCATAATTTTTTATCGCCGGCGGGCTTGCCTTCTTTAAAAGTATCATTGGTAAACATTACTCCGTGCCCGACAAAGCAATCGTTTCCGATAGTAACCAGTTCGCAAATAAAACTATGTGATTGTATCTTGCAGTTATTGCCAATAATAACACCTTTTTGTATTTCAACAAAGGGGCCAATAAAACAATCATCGCCAATCGTGCATTCATATACATTACATGGCTCCACCAGGTTTACGTTTGTTCCGAAGTTAACATCCCTTATGGATGAGGATGACGATTGATAAGGCATATTATTGATTTACTATTAGGCCTTGATGATTCTTTTCTTGCAAAAACAAAAGGCAAAATTTATTAATCGTTACTATTTATTGATCGATAAATTCTTTCAATTATCTCTACTGTCTTCAGTCCCTCGAACGGAGTTGCGTAAAATGGCTTTCCTTCCTGCAATGCAGCTGCCAGGTTTTGGTAAACTTTACTATGGTTACTCATGGATTCTTTATATTCACCATAATCATTTGCCTCACCGAAATTCCGGAAATTTTCCAGTTGTCCATTTTGAAAATCCTGGTATTCGATTGTGTTAAGGTATTCGCCACCAATTTTAGCTATGCCCTTCTCGCCCAGAATAGTTAATGAACCCTCCCGGTTTTTTTAAAAACTATTGATTGAAAAATTAATGGTACCGATGATCCCATTCTCAAACTCGATGGCGGCCACGCCATTATCTTCAAAAGCTATCACATTAGGATGGGCTGAATTTTTTGAAATAGCATATACACTTTTGATCTCGCCGAAAAACCAGTACAGCAGATCTATAAAATGACTGAACTGTGTAAACAAAATTCCGCCATCCATCTCTTTCGAGCCTCTCCATGAATCTTTATAATACATATCGCTCCGGTTCCAGAAACAAGTTAATTGAATACTATACAGTTTTCCAAACATTTTATCATCCAATGCCTTTTTAACGGCCACCACAGGCTGGTTGAACCGGTTTTGTACCACCGTAAATAAATGCCTACCAGAATTCTCTGCTGCAGTAATCATTTGTTTGCAGTCGCCCGATGTTAATGCCATCGGTTTTTCTACCAATACATGGCAGCCATTTTTTAATGCAAAAATCGATTGCTGGGCATGCAACCCGTTGGGTGTACAGATTACCATGACATCTATGGCAACACTTGCTGATAAAAGATCTTCAATTGAAATAAAATAAGGAACCCTATAGGCATCAGCCAGTAATTTAGCTTTGTTTTCTATCACATCACATACGGCTACCAATTCGCCATAAGTCATAATATGCAGTGCATGCCTTTGTGCAATTTTTCCGCACCCAATTATGGCGAACCTTATTTTGTTCATTGCAATGGATTAAATAAAGATAGTTTCTGCGGCAAGTATACTTTCGGGTTTGCCAACATCTATCAATGCTGCGCCGGTATGATTGTAGCAGGAGATCATATACTCTTTTGCCAGATCAAGGTACACCTCTACCATTGAAAATTTTCCTTCCTGTTTAATAAGGGGAAGAAGGGAACTGTTGATTACGTGAATACCGCTAAAAGCTTTTTGAAAAAGATTGCCCGTATTTTTCAATACTTTCTTTTCACCTGTTTTTACATTTTCCCATCCGGATAGGATATTCTGCTGATCAAACAAAAAATACCGTGAAGTAGCCCTGTCGCTAACTGCCAATGTAGCCATAGGTTGCAAACGTTCGTGCTGCTCAATCATTTTCGAGAGAGACATATCCGTAAGTATATCAACATTCATCACCACAAAAATTGGCTCATTCTTAAAATACCAGGATGCTTTTTTTAATCCACCACCTGTTTCCAATACTGCATCCGTTTCATCAGAAATGGTAACTAAGCTACCCCATCCATTATTTTTCTCAAGGGTACTTATAATTTGATCTGAAAAATGATGCACGTTCACAATCACTTCACTGATGCCGTACTTTTGCAAATACTCGATATTCCGCTGTAACAAAGTCTTGCCATTCACCACCGCTAATGCTTTGGGATGATGATCAGTCCAGGGCTTTAAACGGGACCCCAACCCTGCGGAAAAAATCATTGCTTTCATAATCTACATTATAATTCCTTTCGCCAATTCGCACTATTGGTGTGTTCTAATACCACATTCGCTTTATACTTATTCCGCAAGTGCCTGGCAGTTTGTTCTGCTGCATACACACTTCTGTGCTGTCCACCGGTGCATCCGAAGTTGATCATTAAATGACTGAAGCCTCTTTTTAAATAATCTTCCACAGTAATATCTATAAGATCCCATACACTATTGAGGTATTCGTTCATTTTTGTGCGTTGTTCTAAAAAATCCTGGACTGATTTATCTTTCCCGGTTAATATTTTATATTCATCAAAGCGGCCCGGGTTTAAGATACCACGCATATCAAATACAAAACCGCCGCCATTTTCACTTGGATCGGCCGGAATGCCTTTTTTATAACTGAAACTGTTTACTTCAATAACTAATTTGGTATGTTCATTTGCCTGCGTAGGTGCAAATCGCTGTATCATTTCATCTGTTACCACCAGCCGTAATACACGATCAAATTCTGGTGTAACTATTCCAACACGTTTATCATCAATAAAAAATTTAAGGTTCCGCAATGCCAATGGAATACTTGCCAGGAAATGCGCTTTGCGTTCGAATAATCCGCGAAAGCCATAGGCACCCATTACCTGTAATAAACGGATCAATACATATCCATTATACTGACTTACAAATGTGATACGGTCTACCGGTCGATCCAACAATTGATCTACCTGGTCCATATAATATACTAGTAATGAATCTTTCCACTCTTCACTTAGTTCTGCTTTTGCCTGCCATAATAAAGAAGCCACATCGTATTGAAGCGCACCTTTCATGCCGCCCTGGTAATCAATAAAATTCAACGCATCGTCTTTAACAATAATATTCCGGCTCTGAAAGTCGCGGAACATAAAATATTTATTTTCTATACGGGTTAAATATGTACTCAGTGCATCAAAATCATCCAGCATAGCCTGTTTATCGTAAGGCAGTTGCAGGGTATCCAAAAAATAGTATTTAAAATATAACAGGTCACTCATAATGGCCTGCTTGCCGAATTCTTTAGCCGTGAGGCACCAGTCGTAGTTTAATCCTTTATCACCCAATATCTGCACATGAGCCAACTCTGCTAAACTTTTTTGAAAAAGGCTATAGGCATATTCGCCATGTCCATGTTGTTCCAGTTTATTTAAAAGGGATTCGGTTCCCAGGTCCTGCTGGATATAGATCGTATCTTCTTCATTCACGGCCAATATCTGTGGTACCGGTAACCCGGCGTTGAGAAAATGGCGGCTGAAATAAATAAAAGTTTGTGTTTCTTTCCGGTTAAGGTTGTAGGTGGCAATACATGTTTCTTCGCCGGAATAAATGCGAAAATAAATCCGGTCGCTTCCGCTTTGGGGTAATTTTTCGATCCTGGCAGGTTTGCCAGTGCCAATTGATTCAAATAATTTGCCAATGGCTTCAATCACTGCCTCCATGTTATTATCAGGTTTGAAGCGAAAATAAACCTTAGTGCTGAAACAGGGGCATCATTTTACTTTTTTAGAAAAGCTATCAATAAGACCTGCTGCAGTTGATCAGGCCTTCAGACTACGCAATCAGCTATTGTTCCGATGAATTTGCATTGCAAGTAAAAAAATAAGCCTCCCGTAACAGAGATAACCCATAAAAATTATTTCTATGCTTTATAAAATAACACCCGGCAATAAACCGAAATGTTTTTTGATTATTTTCGGCAGATGAAGAGATCAGCCCTATTATCTGTTTTTCTGCTAATACTTACCTCAAACTTAACTGCTCAAAAAATTGAAAGATTTTTCGACTTTAACTGGAAGCCATGTGAAATGAATATGGCTCGTTTTTATGCGGTGATAGTGAATACCGATTCAGGGTGGTTACGCAATGATTACTTCCTGGCTACCATGAAAACCCACATGAAAGGAATATTCAAAGACAGTGCTTGTAAAATATCGAATGGTCATTTTTATTTTTTTCATACCAACGGGGTAATAGAATCAACCGGACAATATAAAGACAACAAAAAAGAAGGCCTATGGCTCAGTTATCATCCTAACGGATTGATGAGCGACTCTACCGTATATGATTTTGGTGAACCCAGCGGCACTTCCCTGCAATGGCATGATACCGGCTATTTATCAGATTCAACTGTTTATTCTCCGGATGGACTATCCGTATCGGTTTCCTGGTTTGACAATGGCCATATTTCATCTGCCGGCCATTTAAATTTGGTACAGGCTTACCACGGCAAGTGGCAATTCTTTCATCGCAACGGAAAATTAAGTGCAGTAGAGATCTACAACAACGGGAAATTAACTGACAGGAAATATTTTACTGAAGATGGTTCCCCAATGACAGATACAACGGATAAAACAAAAGCAGCCACTTTCCCTGGTGGTATTCCCGAATGGATGAAATACCTGGAAAAGAAATTGGTTTTTCCGGATAATTACCAAATAATAAATGGGGACAGAGCTACTATGGTCGTTGAATTTACAGTAGATCAAAATGGGGATGTAAAGGATGTGAATATAAGAACGCCATTCCATCCGGCTTTTGATAATATTGCGCTGAATGTTTTCAACAATGCGCCAAAATGGACTCCCGCAATAAACCACAACCGGAAAGTAAAATATAATCACAGGCAGACAGTTACATTCCGGCAGGAAATCAGGTAGAATAAGCTGTGCTGATCTGTGGATTTGTAGCATTAAAAACATTCCTCAAAACAACCTCCCCTGCTCCCCAGGTCTTCTAAATTGTGTACAATCCAACTCCCATCTTTCCGCATTCAATTTATAGATCTTATTATACTTTTTAAATTGCTGTCCCACCAGGTCTGATATCGGGCCTTCACCACGCATACGAACACCATAACGACTATCGTTTACCTGGCCACCATGTCCATTTTGTATCAGGTGCCATACCTTGTCGGCACGGTCGGGGAAATTTTTATATAACCAGTCATGAAAGATCAATTTAATAGCACCATTCAACCGGATAAAAGTATACGCACTGAATGTAGCACCATTTGCACTAGCCGCTTCCATGATGCGTTGCATTTCGTGCTCATTCAATCCCGGTATCATCGGGCCAAGCATAACACCTGCACGTACACCGGCATCGCTCAATTCTTTTATTACACGTAATCTTTGTTTGGCCGTGGTGGTTCGTGGTTCCATCGCCCTTCGTAACTCTTCATTGAAAGAAGTAATGCTTACCAATACACTCACCAATTTCTTTTTCGCCATTTCCTGCAGCAGTTTTGTATCACGCAGTATCCCCGCGTTTTTAGTAATCATACCTACGGGTTGATTAAATTCATTACATACTTCCAGTATACGTCTGGTTAACTCAAATTTTTTTTCGGCTGGCTGGTAACAATCTGTATTACCACTCAAACTGATGGGCAGACATTCCCAGTTCTTATTCATTAAAAATTTACGCAGTAGTTCCGGTGCATTTTTCTTTACAATGATTTTCCTTTCAAAATCCAATCCCGCACTGTAACCCCAGTATTCATGGGCATTACGGGCATAACAATATATACAACCATGTTCGCAGCCCTGGTAGGGGTTCATACTGTAAAACATACCCACATCCGGACTATCCACTTTATTTACAATGCTTTTGGCATAGTCTTCTAAGTAAACGGTGGCAGAATTTGGTTCGGTCCAATCGTCAATACTTTCTATCTGATCCCGTGCCTGTTCATTTTTCAGGAACCGGTTTTTGGGATTAAACTGGGCACCGCGGCCTTTGAGGTAGGCGTTTTCGTCTTCCATATCAATATAGTTACTCACCCCGACTTTGCTTCGCTCCCCACCCCTCTCTATGGGATAGAGAAGGGGAACTTCCCTTCTCCTCTTTATGAAGCAGAGAGGGGTGGCGAGCGAAGCAAAGTCGGGGTGAGTTGAGTGAGTTAGATTATATAAACAATTCTCCCTGCACAATACTTTCCTTCACATTCATTAACGCAAATTTCTTAACCACCTCATATCTTTTTTCACCTTCTCTCTTCCGCAACAATACCAAATGCTCTACAACAAACCTGCCGCTGAAATGTGTATGGCTCATCTCCAGCCATCCTTTCTCATATTGCCAGGGTAATAGTTTACGCGCCACTGTAATAAAGGGTTGAGTAATAAAGTGCGGCTTACGGTCTTTATCTATTTTCAGCAAATGCTGTATAGGCCGCAACGATTTTACCAATTCAACTATTCGTGTTTGGGTAGTTACATTGATATGGATGCTATGCGTGGGGAAACTTCCAAAATCATGCAACTCAACTACAAAAGAAGCCTGCGCCGCAGCCATTAATTGTAAACGGTGAACAACACGTTGTTCTATCATTTCATATTGCTGAAACCTTGCCAGTGTTATATTTGGCTTGCCTGTTGCAGCCGAAGGACAATCGTAAGTATCAGCAAAATATTTTTTTACCTGCATGATCTTTTCACGTAAGGCTTCATGTGGTTCTATCACCAATAAATATTCTGCGGTGGCATAGGATGAAAGGATCTCGGATTGCATAAGATTATATCGCAGATTTATATGATTATTTTTCTTTTCCCCTCCCTCCCAGGGAGAGCCAGGGAGGGTCAGGGGGTTAACCCAAATACACTCACCTGCTTACAAGCATCATACTGATGCTGCCTTCGCAATAACACCAGTTCTTTCACTTCAAACGAAGCATGAAAAGATTTTTCTGCATACACGTTCACCGCCTGTTGATAGGTTGCGTGTTCCAGCTTTCTGGCAATCGTAAGATGTGGGTGACTGATAAGAGGCATCTCCGGGCATCCATAACTTCTTACATATTGGTCAACTACTTTCAACTCCCTGGCCAGTTGCTGAAAAGGTTGATGATCCTGTACTTTCAGGTAAATCGTGTGAGGCCTGAATGCCCCATATTGATCCAGCGTTACCCGGAAACTTTTTTTGTTACTGATTATCCGGTGCATCCACCGGATAATGGTTTCTTCCATATTTTCTACAGCCAGGAAATTAGCTACGGTAATATGCGGCTGGGTCTTTGCTGCAACAGCTGTTTTAAATTGCCCAGAAAAGAATTTTTTCTCCTCCATCACCTGTGCATATACAGCCGCATCCGGATGCGCTACCAGCAGGTACTCCCAGCACCCGTTTACCTGTGGGGCGGTAAATGATTTGTTAGATATTGCGTCCGTTTCCATAAATAAAATTTTACAGAGATAATTATTTTAGTATAAATTTACTAAATAATTTAGCATAACAAAATTTATTTATTATGGATGGGGAACAATGGTATGGGGCCGCCTATAAAGGCTCAAAGAAATTTAACCAGTGGGAAGTGCCTACTGCCAATGCCACTGGTTTTGGGGCCGCCGCTGATGATTATATGGAGCGGGGCATTGACCTGAATGAACAACTCATCCGCAATAAACCTGCCACTTTCTTTTTCCGCATGAACAGCGATGCCATGATAGATGCCGGCATCCACAGTGGTGATGTGCTCATAGTTGACAGAAGTATCAAAGCTGTTAATGGCAAAATTATTGTTGCCATTTTAAATGGTGAACTGCTGGTAAGAAAACTACAGACGCATATGAAAGGTGTTACATTAATTGCAGAGAATAAGAAGTATGGCAATATTCAGGTCGAAGAATTCAGCAGTTATGCCGCATGGGGCGTTGTAATCTATTCAATTCACCAAACCCCTTAGTCCCTTCAGGGGGTTAGCTATGAGAGCTATCGTTGATTGTAATAGTTTTTATTGTTCCTGTGAACGTTTATTTAAACCACATCTGCAGAACAAACCCGTTGTGGTTCTTAGCAACAACGATGGCTGCATCATCTCGCGCAGCGATGAAGCCAAAGCACTCGGCGTAGAAATGGCCGGCCCTTATTTTAAAGCCATGCCCATGATCGAAAAATACGGAGTGGCCACTTTTTCATCAAACTATAATTTATACGGCGACCTGAGCTGGCGCGTAATGGAAACATTAAGAATGTTGTTACCCCCTCACTGCGTAGAAGTATATTCAGTTGATGAATCGTTCCTTGACCTCTCACATATACCCAAAGAAGAATTGCCATCATTTGCTTCATACCTGCGGGAAACCGTAGAGCAATGGACGGGTATCAAAGTATCCATTGGCGTTGCACCCACCAAAGTGTTAAGTAAAGTAGCTAACCGTTTATCCAAAAAACACAAAGATGCCACCAATTGTGTACTGGTATTGGATACCCACCGAAAAACAGAACAGGCACTCATCCGCACACCGGTTGAAGAGGTATGGGGCATAGGTTACCAGTATGCAGAAAAACTACGCCGCCTCAATGTTAATACAGCATTCGACCTTAGCCTGAAAGATATTGCCTGGGCCAATAAACACCTGGGCGGTGTAACAGGTGCACGCCTGGTTAATGAACTTAAGGGGATAGAAAGCATGCACATGAAGGAAGAACTCGTTAACAAAAAAATGATCGCCACTACCCGTATGTTTGGCTCACCGGTTTCTGAATTAAAAGATATTAAAGAGGCTGTTGCCACGTATACCTCGCGCGCTGCCGAAAAGCTACGAAGACAACATAGTGCCGCCAATACCATCAGCGTATTTGTAGTACCGAGAGAACAATCGCATAATACCACGTTCAAGCATGGCCCTACTATCAGCAGTTATATAATTTTACCTTCGGCCACATCGGCAACCAACGAATTAATTAAACCGGCAGTAGCACTGGCAGAACGATTGTTTGAACATGGAAAATTTTACAAAAAAGCGGGTGTAATGCTAAGTGGTATTGTACCGGATGCATCCATACAGGGTAACCTGTTTGTGCCCCCTACCGAAAATAAAAACCGCCTGCTGATGAGCATGATTGACAATGTAAATTTTGCCATGCGCGACGACGTATTAAAATTCGCGTCCTCTGGTACCAGCCGCGACTGGAAAATGCGACAGGAATTACGCAGCCCCCGTTACACCACACGCTGGGATGAGATGTACGAAATAAAATAATCAGCTCCCAAAAAATTGCACCTTAGCATCTTTACCTAAAATTCTCCGCTAACAGGCAGCAGCACATCAAAAAATTGTACCTTGTACAGTAATGAAGAACAGGATTGCTATCTGCATAATAATCAGCCTTGGGCTGTTTGCCAGCCTGAGCTGTAACAAAAACAGCGGTGATACCGCTTCGGGCAATGTGTATAGCGGGCCGAATGAAGCAAGTAAATTTCTCTACTCGCCTGTTGATGTTTCCAGGATCAAATTTCTTTTATCATTAGGATGGCTGCAACCGGTTGGTCATACCATCCCAACCGATCATGTGTATTTCTGGTGCGATCTTCCAAACGGTACAACCACACTTCCGGTATATGCATTAACAAGCGGCAAAGTGGAGAAAATATTATTAGTGCCTGTGCTTGGTATACAGGAATGCAAAGTATGGTTTCGTGTGAATGAAAAATTCAGCTATTATTTCGACCATATTGTTCCCGACCCTTCCATCAAAGAAGGCAGTAGTATTACTGCCGGACAAAAAGTAGGCACCACCGGTTTAGGCAGCAGTATTGATTTAGGTGTGATTGATGAAACCCTTACCTTAACGGGTTATGCCAACCCAAAAAGATATGGCTGGCAGGAAACCTATTGCGGAAAACCATTCCAATATTTCACCGATGCATTGAAAACACAGCTCTATCCTTTGGTTGACAGAGAGGGTAGCGATAAAGACGGCCGGGTAGATATTGACATACCAGGAAAGCTAACCGGTAACTGGTTCCTGGATGGCCCTGTTTTTTATACAAACAATCCGGATGGATGGGACAAAGAATTGTCTTTTGCATATGATATACAACATCCTTCCGTGGTACTCGTATCTATTGGCGGCACGATTGGTATGGTAGGCAAATGGACGATCGGGGCCGGTGCGCCATTGCCATCGCAGGTAAGTGTAGCGAATGGTAAAATAGCCTACCAGTTGTACGCCGCGGGTGGCACCAATCAAAATCCATTTCAGTTAGGTTT
>JANXUL010000031.1 GCA_025356235.1 Bacteroidota bacterium | reverse complement strand
ACCGGTCAATTAACCACTACTTTAATGGGTACTGATAAAGATTTTACTGAAAACACAGCACTGCTTGATATTGCACCATCCGTTGCCGGGAGGATTGTTTTTAATGGAGTGCCAACCGGTGTAGAAGTATGTCCGAGTATGGTGCATGGTGGGCCTTTTCCTGCATCAACCGACAGTCGTTTTACTGCAGTTGGTATTAATGCTGTAAAGAGATGGGTACGGCCTGTTTGTTACCAGAATTGTCCTGATTCGCTTTTGCCGGATGCATTGAAGGATGGTAACCCTTTACTTATATGGCGGTTGGTGAATAATGAGTGGAAAGCGGAATAAAGGGTTAGTGGTATTAAAATAGTTAAAGAGGTTAAAAGAGTTAAAGGGGTTAGAATGTGGATGGTATTTTTTAAAACCTATGATAATTACGCAATAATTCTTTCAACTACTTCTTCGCCTTTATCTCTTAGTACAAAATAGAGTGTTGCCAAAAAAGAGGTGAATAAATAAGCCATGAGGATATAGTTGGCAAAAGGAACGTATTTGCTTATCCCGAACCAATCACCATAATAATAAAGAATACCTAAGCCAAAAAAGGCTTTTGCGAGTTCCCATATCCAGCTATTGGGGTTACGGTCCAGTAATTCTGTAAATGCATAAACGTATAAAAAAATATAACCTCCATAAATAAACATGCCCGGAGTTCCCATCTGGGCTATATGGGCAAAGAAATAACTCAGCGTAAGGAGCAGTATTACCATTTGTACCCATCCCCAGGTAATAAATGCAGGGCTACTTTTGGTAGCATACTTTTCAAAATGATATACGTCTTCAATTTTATATACCGGGTATTTTTCAGCAACATCTGCGGGCCGCCATCCGGTAGGCATGAACCAGATACGGAATTTATCTTTTAGATTTTTTGTATTCCATGCATCTTTCATGAGCAAATACATATGCATGAAATTTATTTTGATAGGGTTCCATGTTTGCACGGGTCGTGTAATTCCATAAACGGGTTTTATTTCGGATAGCTCTTCCTGGAAAGTGCCAAACCATTTATCCCATAAAATAAATATCTGTCCATAATTCTTATCTAAATATTCTTTATTAATGGCATGGTGTACCCGATGATGCGAAGGGGTTACCATGAATTTTTCAAAAATACCCATTCGGTCAATATGTTGGGTATGGTACCAAAACTGTGCGAATAAGTGGAGCGGAGCTACTACAGCTACCACATTTGCGGGTACACCCAGCAATGAAGCTGGTAATAAAAAAATAGTAAACACTCTGAAAATGATAGAAATATTTTGCCGTAAAGCGCACGCGAGATTAAACTCTTCACTGCTGTGATGAATGATATGGCTATTCCAGAAAAAATTATATTCGTGATCTATGCGATGGGCCAGATAACCGGCAAGGTCCAGTGCAATAAATGCAATAATGTACAACCAGATAGTAGAGTGTATATGTATGAGGGCAAAATGTTTCACCATCCATCCATAACTGATAATGGCAATACTCAAACCCAAAACATCTTTCGTAGTATTGGTAATACCGGAGCTGAAACTGGAGATCATATCAATATTCCGAACAGTATCTTTGCCCTTACGCCAACCCCACCATTTCTCAAATAATACCAGGCTGAGAAATGCGGGCATAGCAATCAATAATATTTTTCCGTAAGTTTCCATACAGCATTTGGGTAGATGAAAATAAGCAGAACAAATGAAAAAGAAAGCCAAGTCAATAAATAAAGTACCTATCTGAATGAAAACAGCGCCTATTCCATATACACAACCTGCCCGAAGTAATTTAAAAGGGGCTTCTTTTTTCTGTATTGACGCTCACACCTGCGGCAACCCTGTGCGGTTAGTGGCGATGGGTGGCCCTGAGCTGGAAGGTTATACGATGAGTGAAAAAAGGCAGCATTTTTTAAAAGAATTCGACTGGATACGAAAAGGGCTGATGTTTGAGCCACGCGGTCACGATATGATGAGCGGAAGTATCCTCTATCCACCACATGATCCGGCAAATGATGTAGCCGTACTGTTTATAGAAACCAGTGGCTGCCTGCCTATGTGTGGCCATGGAACAATCGGTACCATTACCATTGCAATTGAAGAAGGATTAATCAGGCCTAGAATTTCCGGCATTGTGCGGATGGAAGCACCGGCAGGGTTAGTAAATATCGAATACAAACAGGATGGCCATAAAGTAACCAGTGTGAAACTAACCAATGTGCCGGCTTACCTTGCCGCTGAAGGATTAACAGCCGATTGCCCTGGTCTTGGCGAGTTGGTGATTGATGTTGCGTATGGGGGTAATTTTTATGCGATAGTAGATGTACAGAAAAACTTTAAAGGCCTCGAAAATTATACAGCAGATCAACTAATCGCATGGGCAAGGGAACTGCGGAAACGGATTAATAACCAATACACTTTTGTTCACCCTGATAACCCTACCATTCATAGTTGTTCGCATATTTTGTGGGCGGGTGCCGTATTGGATAAAATGTCTACCGCCCGTAATGCGGTTTTTTATGGCGATAAAGCCATTGACCGATCGCCCTGTGGCACCGGTACTTCTGCCCGAATGGCGCAATGGCATGCAAAAGGGAAATTGAAGGAAGGCGATCTTTTTATTCATGAAAGTATCATCGGTTCAAAGTTTACAGGTAAAGTTGAAAAAATTACAACGGTAGGTGATAAACCCGCTATCATACCCAGTGTAGAAGGTTGGGCTAAGATATACGGATACAATACCATGTCTATTGATGTGCATGATGATCCTTATGCATACGGGTTCCAGGTAATATAACTCTATGGAACGCCATATTCTTCCGGTCTCTGTGTTGAAAAACAGGCAATAAGAAGTGTTTTTCAACACATGGGGGCACTGAGTAAACAGAGTTGCACAGCAGGATTAAATAAACGCTTATATTCATAAATAAAATTAATCTATATGCGAAAGCTTCTATTCATTCTTCTTTTGTTTTCAAAGGCAGTTATTGCGCAGGAAGCGAAGATATGGACAGCTAAACAGTCGAACAACTGGTATGCCAAACAGGGATGGTTGGCAGGGGCTAATTTTTTACCAAGTACTGCTATCAATCAATTAGAAATGTGGCAGGCGGATAATTTTGATACCGCCACCATTAACCGTGAACTGGGTTGGGCACAAAGCATTGGTTTTAATACGTTGCGTGTTTTCTTACACAACCTTGTCTGGGAGAACGATGCAAAAGGGTTTAAGCAACGGATCAATACATTCCTTGCCATTGCATCCAGGCACCATATTAAACCCCTGTTTGTTTTTTTTGATGATTGCTGGAATGAAGAACCTAAATATGGCAAGCAACCCGAACCCAAACCAGGCGTACACAATTCAGGTTGGATGCGGAGCCCGGGAAAATCTGTTCATCACGACAGTACTAAATGGAAGGTACTGGAAGCCTATGTAAAAGATATTCTGACTACTTATAAAAATGATAGCCGCATTCTTTTATGGGACCTGTATAATGAACCGGGTAACAGCGATTATGGTGTAAGTTCTTTGCCTCTGGTGAAAAAAATATTTCAATGGGCATGGTCGGTAAGGCCATCTCAACCATTGACGATGGGTGTATGGTTTCAAAAATATCCACAACTCAATGCTTACCAGCTGAATAACTCAGATGTGATTTCCTTTCATAATTATGATGATACAGTATCCATGATAAAAGCCATTGATACATTACAAAAAAGAGGAAGGCCGGTTATCTGTACCGAATACATGGCAAGAAAAAACAACAGTTTATTCCTTACGCATTTAGCCATATTAAAACGTAAGAATGTGGCAGCGATCAACTGGGGATTTGTCAGCGGAAAAAGTAATACCATCTTCCCATGGAACAGCAAAGAAGGCTCCTCCGAACCTGCAATATGGTTTCATGATATTTTCCGGAAAGATGGAAGGCCATTCGACCCGAATGAAACAAAATTAATCAGGGAACTAACTGGGAATAGGTAGAATAAAATACATAGTTATATAATTAAGTGAAAGGATATGTAGCTTACAAAGATTGTATGCCTTTTTTCTTTCCTATTGTGTTTATGTGTGTCAAAAAAACGTGCGCCTTCGTATCTTACATTATAAGATAAGGTTTTATACTAATTAAAGCAAATGAAAGTAGTCATTATAGGCGGCGGAATTATCGGATTAAGCAGTGCCTGGTATTTACAACAAAGCGGCCACGAAGTAACCGTGATTGATAAAACAGATATGAAGGATAATTGCTCGTATGGCAATGCCGGTTATGTTTGTCCCAGTCATTTTGTACCCCTTGCCACTCCCGGTATTGTGAAGCAGGGATTGAAATGGATGTTGAATTCCCAAAGCCCTTTTTATGTGCAGCCCAGGTTGAGCTGGAGCCTGATAGACTGGGGGCTAAAATTTATGAAAGTTGCTACACCTGAACATGTAAATAAAGCGGCAATACCTTTACGCGACATCGCTATCCTTAGCAAGAAAAAATATGAAGAGTGGACACAATTACCGCAGTTTGGGTTTGCTTATGAAACCAAAGGCCTGCTCGAAATATTCCAAACTCAACAGGGGGCAGATCATGCACACCATGTAATGGAAAAAGCATATGAACTGGGTTTAACAGATACGGAATTACTTGATTACAATTCCCTGCAACAATTAGAACCACAAACAAAGATTAATGCCATTGGAGCAGTACATTTTAAATGTGATGCACATTTGTATCCCAATAAACTGATGCAGCAACTCATAGCCGATCTGCAAGAAAAAGGTGTACAACTTAGGGGTAACGAGGAAGTGACCGGTTTTGAAAACGAGCACGGAGATATCACAAAAGTAATCACACAGAAAGCGGTTTACAATACCGATACTGTAGTTATAGCTTCCGGCTCATGGAGCAGGGAACTGGCAGCAAAATTAAAAGTGAAAATCCCGTTAGTGGCAGGAAGAGGTTATTCGGTTACCCTGGAAGATTCACCCTATAAAATAAACCATCCGGTCGTATTAGTAGAAGGCAGGGTTGCACTAACTCCGATGGATGGTAACAAAATTCGCTTCGGGGGCACAATGGAAATAACATCTACACAAACACCACCTAAAATGAGCCGGGTAAAAGGTGTACTACAGGCAGTGGAAAAGTACTTTCCTGAGTTCAAAGTACCCATGCCTTCTGTGGATAAGGTTTGGTATGGATACAGGCCCTGTTCGGCAGATGGCCTGCCTTATATTGGACGCACCAAACAATGGAAAAATGTGATAATGGCTACCGGTCATTCCATGCTGGGGTTAAGCCTCGGTGCAGGTACCGGAAAATTAGTAAGTGAAATTGTAAACGAACAAAAATACAGTATGGACATTGCTCCATTTAACCCCGACCGGTTTAGTTGATTTCAGGAAATCAGTCTAAATAGCTAAAAATGATGAATGGAAGCAACGGTTTGTGCTAAGTTGTACTTTTACCCATTATTATGAATCAACCAGCTAATTACTTACCATACGAAAGCACGGGCTATTTTTCAAAGATCGTTTCCGATTACCTGCAGCAGTCGGCCTTGCTGAAACCTTTTTACCAACATACACCTGACCTTACGGGTATTAAAAATTCTATCACCGCCAGAAAGGCATTTGATACACCCAGAAGTTTATTGGTAGATGTGTTGCAACAGCAATATGGCAATATCCCTACACACGAAAAAGTAACCAGAAATATTCAACTGCTGGCTGATGAAGATACATTTACAGTAACCACAGCACACCAGCCAAATATTTTCACAGGCCCTCTCTATTTTATTTACAAAATACTTCATACGGTTAAATTGGCCGATGAATTGAATAAACAATTGACGGAATACAAATTTGTACCGGTATATTATATGGGCAGCGAAGATGCCGACCTGGATGAACTGGGTTATATAAATGTAGGCGGACAAAAACTTACGTGGGAAACCAAACAGACCGGTGCCGTAGGCAGGATGAAAGTAGATAA
>JANXUL010000308.1 GCA_025356235.1 Bacteroidota bacterium | reverse complement strand
ATAGATACAGGTCCGCAATTATCTGTTCCTGTGGCAACACCATTTGCTGTTGTAGACGTGTTATCCTGACAGTTCAGCATTTTATCAGCAGGTACAGTGATCAAAGGATTGGTTACATCCTGTACGGCTATCGTTTGTGTTTTGCTGGATGCATTACTATAGGCATCTGTTGCTGTCCATGTTCTTGTAATGGTATAGTTGTAATGAGCTACATTATTAACATCAGCATCCTGCGTACTTGCCTGAACAAAACTAACAACAGGTGATGCATCGCAATTATCAGTAGCTGTAACGTTAGCCGGTAAAGGAACAGCGGCGCATTCAACTGTTATATTTACCGGAACACCCGCTAATACAGGGGCGGTAACATCCTTTACAATTACCGTTTGTGTTTGTGTATATATATTGGTATGTCCGTCATCGTAACTCCAATGTATGGTATAGATTCCCTGAGTATTGTATGTTAATGCATCATTGGTAGTTGCAGTAATTGTACCTGCACAATTATCCGTGGCCGTTGGTGCATTAACAGTGGCCGAGCACTCCCCAGTTACTGTTGGTAATGTTGCTATTACCGGAACAGGTTTTTCATTATCGGATACGATTACTATTTGTGTTGCCGTGGCTGTGAGGCCATTATTGTCTGTTACTGTCCAGGTAACCGTTGTTGTACCTACAGGATACAATCCTTCAGTGGCAAACGATGCACCGTCATTGGTTACGCTTGCAACCCCGCAGTTATCTGCAGTTACCGCGTTGCCCAGGGTTACCACTGCACCGCATACACCTGGATCATTATTTACTGTTATAGCAGCAGGCGCTGTAATGGTTGGAGGTATATTATCGGTTACGGTTACATCAAAATTATTCACCACGGTACCACAACCATTGCTGGCAGTTACCGCTACATGTGTTACCCCCCTGTTGAAGGTTAATCCACTACCTGTTCCTGCACCGCTTCCGGTAGTTGTTCCGGTTAGCACATAAGAAACAGCAGGTGACGGTGCGCCACTTATACTTAAGGAATACGTAACTGCAGCATCACATGAAGTACCAGAGGTAAATGCCTGAATAGAACTATTTGTATTGGCAAATACCGGAGCAGAGCCTGTAGTTACTATTGCTGATCCATTCATTGAAACTGAACAGCTGGTTGTATTGTTGGTTGCAACAACTGTATAGTTTCCTGCTGAAGACTGGTTGCCAAAGGTGATGGCTGCACCAGTACCATTAACCGCAGTACCCACATTCGTTGCACCATTTTTTAATTGGTATTTGATTCCGCTTTGTGAGCCGGCAAGACCTACTGTTACGCCCGTTCCACAAGCAATACCACCACCCGTTACATTGTAAACAGTTGGTAATGGGTTAACCGTTACAGCAGAGGTAGCCGTTCCTGAACAACCATTGGCATCTGTACCTGTAACGGAATAAGAAGTAGTGGCTGATGGTGATACAGTAATACTTTGGGTAGTTGCACCTCCAGGTGTCCATGACCAATTGGTAACTGTGTTGCCACCGCCGCCATAGGTTACCGTAACAATTGCATAAGCATTACTTAACGAAGCAGCAGAGATTAGTCCGAAAGTATTTGCGCTGCTAAGTGTAAACGTATTTAAGCCTCCTACAACATAATTTGAGGGAACAAAATTTAAAGTAAAGAGGGCCGGAGTTGCACGTACAGCACAGGCGCAGTTTGCTGTGGCTACTGAGAATGCTGCAGTCGTTCCCAATCCGTTAAGTGAACCAATATGTGAATAGGTTGATATATTACATTCAATCCCTATAGATAACTGTATGCGCACATTGGTTACTGTACCAGTACCAATATCTGTCCATTTAAATCCTCCGTTGTTGCCACCATAATTACCACCCACACAACTGCTGGGCAGATTTACCAGATTGGCCAGAGGAATGCTATACGTTCTTGTTTGCGATACATTTTGTGATGCAGTTAATGTAACAGAATTGCCTGCACAAATAACCGATGTTGCCGGGGTAACTACCACAGCAGGAGATGTATTCACCACTACTACCGCATTTCCATTCATAACATCAGCACATCCGGTTGAAGCATTGGTTGCCGCAACAGTATAAGTACCGGCAGCAGTTTGAATACCAAAAGTCAATGCCGAACCCGTACCGGCTATCACAGATCCTACATTAACGCCTCCCTTCTTCAACTGGTAGTTTATACCTGTTTGTGAATTACTTAATCCAACAGCTACACCTGCCGAACCTGTACAATAAGCACCTCCTCCTGTTACAGTATACTGAACCGGTAAGGCGTTAATGGTTACAATAGCTGTGGCAGTGCCGATATTGCCGCTACCATCGGTTACACTCAATGTAACTGTATTGGCACCAACATTGCTGCTGTTGAAAGTTGTTTTATCAAGTGTATAAGAAGCAATACTGCAATTATCAGTAGAGCCGTTTTCTATCATGGCCGGTGTAATCACTGCGTTGCCGTTTGCATCTAGACAAAGTGTGATATTTTTTGTACGAACAGCCGGTCTTGTACTATCCACAACTGTTAATGTGGCTGTACCGGATTCAGAATTACCATCAGCATCGGTTACAATGAGGGTAACCTGGTTATTACCCAGTTTACTACAATCCAACGTATTAGATGTGCCCGTGCTTGCATAGGCCGCTTCTACATACAATCTTTTTACTGTGCCACCACATGGGTCACCAAATACGCCGTTCGATGCAGCGATAGTAACGGTGTTTTGTCCGATTGCCATGCCTGAAACAATACTCATGCTGTTACTTGCATTGCAACCGCCCAACACAAAACTTCCACATGAGCCTGTTGGTGTACCATAACTGGCGAAATTAATACCAGTGATCACCTTACCGGCGGGTGCTATTAAGGTAAGCGAGCTTCCTTCTGCAGCTGTGCCACAGATGATACCACTGCTATTTGTTAACAACGTTACCGTACCGCAATTATCATGGCTTCCGTTATCAATAGCGGAAGCGGTAATTGTTGCATGGCCTGTTGCATCAAGATAGATTGTATTATTTTTTGTGATTACTACAGGTTTCACATCATCCACTACAGTTACATCAAACGCGGTTGATGGGGCACCACATGGGTTGGTAGCTGTTACCACAACATGTGTTATTCCTTTATTGAAAACCTGTCCACTACCTGTTCCGGTTCCGGTTCCTGTGGTTGCCCCAGAAAATACATAAGTAACTGCCGGTGCAGGTACGCCACCCGTTGATAATGGATAGGTTACTACCGCCGTACAACTGCTTGCGCCGGTAGAACTTTGTATGTATACGTTGATATTACCAAAAGATGGTGCGATACAGGTGCTTTGTGCCTTAACAACAAAATCATACGACGCTTCATTACAATCATCATTATTGATAGTAATGGTTGCTGTTGCTGTACCGGTACGATTTGATTGGAATGTTACATCAAAACTGGCAGTACTATTGGCCGCAATGGTAGCCGGGAAACTGATACCGCTTACAACAAATTCAGAAGCATCCGTTCCGTTTACATTAATAGAAGAAACGGTTAATGGTGATGAGCCTGTATTTTGTATGGTAAAGTTTTTACTAACCGGTGTTCCGGCATTTACGTTACCGAAGTCTGTATTATCTGTTGCAGAAGTTGTTGTCGTTCCTTTTACAATGGAAACGCTATTTCCGGTAATATCTATTTCAGGGGCCGTTACAGTTATTACCTGCGTACAGGTTGAACTATTGCCTGCCGCATCGGTCGCGGTCCAGATCACATTGGTTGTGCCTACCTGATAAATACCTGAAGCATCCGCTGTATTCGTTATATTATTTGTAAGGCTGATACCTGTAGTTGGCGCGCCATTTGTCCAGTTAGAGGTACATTCCTGGCTGCCATCCAATGCGAAATTCTGCAATATACCTGAATGCGCTCCGCCTGCTGCCAGGTCCGGTACTGTATTCACACCCGTATTATCGGCACAGGCATTACCCTGGTTAAAATTATAATAGGCCAATAATCCGGCTTCATTACCCAACAAAGTATTATTCATACTCACCTGGATTTGTGATTGTGTACGGGCAACATTCCAGATGCGCAGGTCATCAAGACTGCCATCAAAATATCTTTGTCCCTGCCATCCGCCAATACCATAAGGCACATTGGAGGAGGTAGCAATAGCCGTTGTGTATGTACGGGTATCGATCAATTGTCCGTTAAGATAGAATTTAACGTATTTACCAACAGCCGAATACACTGCCGCAAAATGATACCATTGATTATTATTGAAAGAAGCTGTTGTAAACTGGTCTGTTGGTGAGTTTCCTGCCACAGAGAATTCAAGTGTTCCATTAGGGAAGAACTGAAAGTGTACATCTCCTGTGCTGAACGAATTGTAATTCATGATTACATCCCAGTTACTGATGTTTCTTGGATTTAACCATGTTTCAATAGTCATTTCATTCATGGATGGGAGTCCGTTAGCCACAGATACATAATCATTAATACCATCAAAGTCCAAAGCATTTCCCGGAGGGTTCTGGCAGTTATCTGTTACCGTTGGGGGCGTAACGGTAACCTTGGCAGTGCAAAGGCCCGCATCATTCATAACGGTAATAGGCGGCGCGCAGGTGATAACCGGTTTAATATCATCTTTCACGATCACCGTTTGTGTTTGTGTAGCAATGTTTCCATTACCATCATTATATTTCCAGTTAATCGTATAGGTACCCTGTGCAGAATAGGTAGTAGCATCTGTTGTGGTACCCGTTATGTGGCCTGCACAATTATCTGTTGCTGTAGGTGCAGAAGTAACGGTTGCAGAACACTCGCCATTTATCACGGATAAGTTGGTAACATCCGGAACAGGTTTGGTTACATCTGTTACAGTAGCTATGGTAACCGCCTGGCTGGTTGATGTACAACCTGAGGCCCCTGCGCTCTTAACTAATATAGTATATGTTCCTGCTGCTAATCCTGAAAATACATTACTGCTCTGGTAACCAGCACCGCCATTTATTGAATACTGGTAAGGTGCAGTGCCGTTTGTAGCACTAATGGTAATACTTCCTGTGTTGCCACCGGCACAAGCCACATCAACTTTTGATGCTGTTACTGCTGGTAATGGATTTACTGTTACCAAAGCTGTCTCTGCTGTTGTACAGCCATTTGTTGTAACGGAATAGGTTACGGTGCTTGTACCTGCTATTGCCTTTGCCGTTAGCAGGCCAGTGCCGTTAACAGTGAAAAGAGAAGTATTGCTGCTGCTCCAGGTGCCACCGGCCGTAGCATCGCTTAATGGAGTGGTAGCAAGCGCACAAACACTCAGTATACCTGTTATTCCTGCCACCGTTGTCGATGATATCGTTACAGGCAATGTTACAACAGATGCACAGCCGTTGTTGGTTGTATAAGATATGGTAGCGGTTCCATTTGCGACACCTGTTACCAGGCCTGTGGAACTTACGGTAGCTGTAGCAGTATTGCTGCTGCTCCAGGTACCACCGGCAGTTGCATCAGTTAACTGAGATGTTAAACCTTTACAGATAGCAGCACTTCCCACTATCGGACTGATAGGAGATTGTACTGTGGCAGTTACGCTCAAACTAATAGAACTCCCGCTACAGCCATTATTCACGGGTGTAGCAGTAATTATACCATTTGTTCCACCACCAACAGCTGTTTGAAATACCCTGGCTGTCATGTAACTGGTATAACCATTTGTATTAATTTGCAAAATACTCATCCAGCTGGGAACAGACCAGTTAACACCGGTTGCTGTGCTGGTATTATAATCAGCCGAATACGTCACATCAACAAAAGCACCTTGTGCTATACAATTAATATTAGTACTCCCTGTTATATTGCCGCTGTATAAATAAGGATTATTGGAAACTACCTGGTATCCCCCTGAAGTAGCACCACTACTATACGGATAATTATTGTAGCAGGTTGAATTACCAAAGGTTCCGCAACTATACGCAACCTGGTGGTTAAACTGCTGGCTGATCTGGCACCGGTACCAACCACCCTGCCCCGGAGCTACGTAATAATAGTTGGAATTTCCGTATTGGTTATATAGATTAGAATAACTACCAAACTCACTTGATGCATACTGCCAGGTATAATAAGCCTGCCCGGTAGCATAATAATCGGAGGATCCGGTATTACTGCTATAGTTTACCATAATTGTGGTACCCTGGCCACTAGGAACACACTGGGGGTTAGCACCCGAGTTAAGTATTGGGTTGCTTACACTCTGTCCATTTGACTGAAATGAAACAAGGGCAAAAAACAAAATAAAAATGGCAGTACTTTTTACAGATAATGCCTTTAGGGTAGAGTTAATACGCATAATTTAGTTTTGATTGCAACAATGTAGTAGATACACTACGAAATGTTAAAGTAGTGTATGACAAACTAGCGTAGGAATATATTTGATATACAGGGTTAATTAGTAGACGACAGTGGCGGAAAAAGTAGATGTAAAAAATCAGGAGGTGTTTTTTTGATTTGTTTAATCTGTTTAGATTTAACAAAAAAGAGGCATTAATTTTCAAGAATCGCGGCAGTCTAATCGATTATATTTCAATAGACAAACCAATACCCGCTATTCAGCTGGGCAGGGGCGGGTTATTTTTTTAGGGTGGTTTTTTGTAGGATCAAATACGCAACCTTTTCGCCTATCCGTTCCCCGGTAATGCAGGAAGAAGGGTAATGTATACCACCATATACCCTGCTGATACTTGCCTCGGCGGCAGCTTCTTTAAAAGACCGGAAATTTCTTATTGGCAGCCCAAAAAAGGTTTCGGTATCATCTGTGTATTGAAACCCTGCTCCAAAAAAATTAGTAAGTACGCTGGCCGAAGCACTGGATATAACCGCATGGCCGCTCGGAAATTCGGGAAAGGGGGGGCACTGTATAAATGGCTGCCATCCCGCATCCATACCTGATTGTTGAATAAAAGTTTCCGGCCTTATACTACTAAATTCGTATTTCATGCCCCAGGTTTGAATAAATGCATCGAAAATGGTGGCCGCTGTGAGGGCTAATACCCGGCTTGCTTCCTTAATACCGAGTTGCTTTTTCTTACAGGCAATCTCGGCAATATGTAACCAATGGGCACCCGGCGACATTTTTTTTACAAATTGCTGCACATGGCCCGAAGTACGAAGTGCAAATGGGTTACAATCCCAGAATGCCGCAATTTGCTTTTGCTCATTTGTAAGGTTGGATGCGATGTCATATACCTTTTTTGCTTCCTGGTAATATTTGCTTTGTACGGCAGTATCAAAAAGTTTCGGGGAAAAGCGTTGCAGGCCATTCATAGTACTTATAAATAAAGGTCTAATTTCACCCCAATGCGGTTCTACTGCGGCAAAGTAACCCGGGGCGGTGGGCTGCCACTTACCGGGCGCAGTCTGCAAAACGTATTTATTCATACGCCTGGTTTCAATAAATCCATCTCCATTCATCCATTGGATAATCTGTTCGGCAACGGCTTCCCCCATTTTTTTTGAGGGCGCAAAAAGTGAAGGGGTTAACCCCTTCTTTGTATACCAGTCCAATAAAACAGGGAATGAATCAACAAAGGGCTGTTCCGTATAAATTATTTTTCTTGCTACTTCATAAAAAGCGTAGGCAGCCGCAAGCGACCTTGAATACACCTCTTTATCCCCTAAACGGATATGTGGAAAATGGCGGATGCTATCGTATATTTTTTTTCCGGAAACCTGCAGGGAAAGAATATAATAGGCTGCCAATTGCGGGTATACATAATCCCTTGCTGCAGCAGGCGGGGAAATATTATCATTAATCAGTATTGCAGTCAGGTTCTTCTGTAAGAAAAATAAAGGATATGGATCATCTTCTTTTTGAAATACAGCCCTACTGTTTCCCGCTGAAGAAAAGATGATACCAAGTATAATAAATATATTAAGGATGGTTACTTTCAAATATTTGTGGGCTTTCATTTTTTCGGAAAACAAGTATCCTCTCTTTATTGTTGAACGTATAAAAAATAAGCCGCGACACCTGTCCTGTAGTAAAAAGGCCCGTAACCGATGGGTCCATAGCTTCCCATTGCCTATTCGTATTTTTTAGCAAAATCAATGGCATCGCATCTTCCATTCCGAACTGCGTTCTGTAACCGAAGAAGTTTCCTCCTGCCACCAGCCCGTTTATTTCGGTTTGTGTTACTGCATTGATCCTGCTTTCCTGGCCGCGCGTCGGGAAAGGTAAAAAATTAAAGTGATCGTGGCCATCATTTAAAAAAACACCCGATACCAATGTATTGCAGGTAAGTAAAGTGTCTTCAGTTGCTGCCGATAATTTTATTAAATCGGGCATGGTGGTTTTTGCATATAAATCATAATCAACAAAAACTTTTCGCAAGGGTTGAATAGCTGCCAGTAATTCGTCACGGTAGTATACGGGGTATTCTTTGTTATCATTATAATAGCAACTCACTACGGGTACACCTTGTGTAACATCATTTCCAACATTCAGCAGGTGCAGTTTCATAAGATGCGTACTGTCTGCATTGAAAGGGTTATTAAGTCCCACATTACCCGCAACTATATCCAGGAGCCCGTCTCCATTTACATCAATGGCTGATATAAAGGACCATAGGCCATTATATTTTGAAAGACCTGCCTGTTTTGAAATATCCGATAGCCGGCCATTTTTATTTTTCAATAACCGGCAACTCATCCACTCGCCTGCGATCATCAGTTCCGGAAAACCATCCTGATCCATATCTTTCCATTCGGCGGATGTAACCATGCCCAGGTAAGGAGAAGGCAATACGTTGGCGGTAATATTCGTAAATGAAATTTTACCCCGTTTCGAATCATTCCTGAAAACAAAGCTTGCCCCCCCGCGGCCGAAGGTCATGGGTGTGGTATAGCCGCCAATAAATATATCGGTGTCGCCATCTTTATCTATATCACCCGCTGCAATGGTTCGCACCGGAGAAGATATGCCGCTTAATGCACCTGGAATTTCTAAAAATTTTCCCTTCCCTGTATTTTGATATACGCGGCTAACATAGATGGTATCCTTATTATATACCTGCGGTTGTGTATTACTTCCTTTGCGGCTTACAATGATCAGATCCGGGTTTCCGTCTTTATCAATATCTGTAATCACTGCTGACATATTATCATCAGTTGCTTCAAAACAACCCGGATCAAATTTTGTGAAAAGCCCTTCTTTGGTACCCAGCATAAAAAACTTTTCGCTGCCCGCTTCACCACCAATATAATAATCCATCAACCCATCCCCGTTAATATCCCCCATGGCAACTACCTGTCCCGCATCTGACACCTTATAGGGTAAAGTAAACTGGTATTTAAAATCAGGGTGGTCATTTTGTTTAGAAATAAATGTACCGGCTTCCGGCAGGTTGATTTGCCTATAAAGTGCGGCAGGTTTTTTTTCAGCCGGAGCGGGTGCCGCTGCGGTTACCTGTTGCAGTTCAACCAGCCGGTTACACGCCTGGTCTTTTATCTCACTAACTGTTCCATCAGGCCAGGTTACCCTGATGTTTGCTGTGGTTTGTTTACCCAATCCGAAATGAAGTATATAATCCTGCGAAGATTCATAACCCCTTACCGGCTGAAGCTCCTGTACCTGTTGCTGCGCAGCGTTCTGTACAACTACTTTTGCGCCTATGGCAAAACGATTGAGCCCTGTTCCATTTAATTTTATCGAAAGATAATTACCGCCACCACCGGTGTTTTTTAAAACAAGCGGAACATCATTAATATTGGCTATCACCAGATCTAATGCACCATCATTATCAAAGTCGGCATATACCGCTCCATACGACAGGCTTTCTTCTTTTTCTTTCCATTGATTGCTTACGTTTACAAATCCCTGCCCTTCCCGGTTTTTAAAAAACTGTGAGGTAAGTGGTAGGGATTGACCAGGAAGCTCTTTGGCCGTTCTATACCTGTTTTTTACATCCAGGTTATCATTGTTTGCATAACCGCAGGAGATAAAAAGGTCCTTCCAGCCGTCATTATCAAAATCTGCGAAAAGTGGTGACCAGCTCCAGTCTGTTGCTGCCACGCCGGCCATCTGTCCTATTTCAGAAAAATGGGGGATCCCGTTTATATCTATTCCCTGGTTAAGCTGCAGCATATTCCTGGGATATTGTGCATAAAAGCCAAGTTTAACCAGGTTTCGGAATTTATCATCATTGTCTTGTGTGGCAATTACTTTTTGCCGGTAATTGGATGGGGGTTTCATGTCTACCGTCATCAGGTCCAAAAGTCCGTCATTATTAATATCGGCAATATCAACGCCCATTGAAAAATTCGAAATATGGCCCATGCTGGAGGCAAGGCTTTCTTTAAATGTTCCATCATGCTGGTTGATATAAAGATAATCCCGCTCTTCAAAATCGGATGTGCAGTAAAGGTCGGGCCATCCATCATTATTGATATCACTAACGATAACACCCAGCCCAAAGTTGATGTTTGAGCTAAGAATACCTGACTGCCTGCTTACATCTGTAAAATGGCCACCATCATTGCGAAGCAGCCTGTTTGCATAATTTTTGTTGGGGTTCTTTTGAAAATAGGCGGCATCATATAATACGATATATGTATTTTTCGCATGGTTGAGAACAAAGGCATCCAGGTCGCCGTCATGGTCATAATCAAAAAAAACGACCTGTGTTGTTTGCGAGCCCGGTAAATCCAACCCATAGGTTTTGGCCATTTCTTTAAAATGAGGCACTCCGCCGGCATCGTTTCCCTGATTGATAAATAATTCATTACAAAGTTTATTGGAATCGGCAAAGCTATAATTACCGGAATGCGAAACATAAATATCAAGCAGCCCGTCGCCGTTAATATCTACAATACTAACCCCGGTACCCCAGTTGCCATTTCCAGCAACTCCCGCCTGGCTGGTTACATCCTTGAAATGGAAATCGCCTTCATTCAGGTATAGTTTAAAAGGAACCCTGTTACCGCTAAAGAAAATATCGGTCAACCCATCATTATTAAAATCACCTACCCCCACGCCGCTGCTGTTTCCATAGTCATTATAATCAAAAAACTTGCTGTCGTTAACTTCAAGTTTATTAACAAAGGTTATGGCAGATTGATCCGGGGATATGTTTTTAAATTGATGCTGTTGTTGTGAGAATGCGGGAAAAACTATACACAATAAGAAAATGAACCCTGTTGCTTTCATTAAAATAAAATTAATACGCTTCGGTTTTGAGTAAATAACATCCGGGCAATGTAGAAAATATTCTTTACTTGTGTATATATTCGTTTATTCACAATCTGAAAATATAAAAATGAAGATAAGGCTCCTCATCCTCTATGGAATATTTTTTCTGCTCCTTTCCTGTAATTGGGCTTATACACAAACGGGCCAGGCCATTATTAAAAAAAATGTGCCTGATGGAAAACATTTCTTTTACCACGTAACCATTCCGCTGATAGTAAAAGACGGAGAGCTAAAAGGTTTAAAATTGTCGCCTACCTTCTCAAACAACGACAGTACAGGGGAAATCAATGGTTTTTCAGGATTTAATCTTTCTACCGTAGGCCTGGGTAAGTGTTTTTTTAAAGATACCCTGACAATAGCATTGATGGATGGAAAAAAGCTGACGCTGGTATCTGCAAATCCCGAATTATGTGAAGATAATATTTCAGGTTGGTATAAAGTAAGTCCCGAAGATTTCAAAATCTTGTTTTCCTCAACCATTAAAAAAATATCTTTCACAAACCGGAAAACAGGTGAGCTAATTTCACAGCCTGTTCTACTGCTGGATGACCAGGCCTATTTCCTGACGATAAAAGCACTTTACGAGACCAAACAAATATTTGAACAGTAACCGGCTCCCGTAAGGTAAAATCATATTTTTAAATCAAATAATCAACCACCCATTATCTCCGCCCCATCCATTTCACTAAAGCTGCTTTTATAGCTCCCCCGATCTTCTGCTGATTAACAGGGTCCTTCAAAAAATCGTGGCTCGCTGCATTGTCCCCTATTTCCAATAGAACCCGGATAGGCGAACTATTCACATGTTCATCCAAACTATAAAAAGAAAGTTTACCTGTAGTGGTACAACAGTAATCGTTGCGGCCCGTGGTACTGTCGAGCAATACGCCGCGGTTTTCCAGTGTTGTGGCAGAAGCGATTGCGGCTATTAATTGTGCGGCCAGTTCGCGGTTCTCTGCTTCATGCGCATCCCCATAATGTATATAGCCCCATACTGCATGGCGTTTTGTGCCGCCATTATTGTGCAGCGCAACAAATACATCCGGTTTGTGCCGGTTGGCCTGCTGCAACTCCCATGTATATCCTGAAAGCCTGCCATCTACAACAGCAGAGGTGTGCGCGATCATCGTATTGCTTCCGCTATCGGCATTGTGTACATCCTTTCTGCCAAAACTCCACACTTTGTATTCCCTGAAGTTTGGTTTGGTTGCCATTGCAGCTTCTGCTATGGCATTACTTACGGCCGCTTCACTAAAATCTTTACCGGTATTGGTTTGATGTGATGGCTGCCAAACAATAACCGTTTTCTTTCGGGCAGGCGTATAAGCGAGCAAAATGACGAGGAATAGCGGGGCGGTGATTTTTTTCATGAAATAGCGGTTTGATAATGTAATTTACATCTTGTGTAAGCAAATGCGTAACAAGCCCCTTGGGCTAATACTTGAAACCTGCTGTTGAGAGCAATCGAGCTATTTTACAAGAGGGCGGTAAAGTGTAAACCATACGCTACTATCTTGTTAAGAAAGTGGCAGAAAGTATCCCCATGGTTTTAACTTTTTCCGGCTTTCAAAACCGCTTTCCTTACGCTGTTATACATATAACTCATTTACCTTTAAAAAAAATATATGTCTCCCGAATTTTCTTCTGTTAACATAATTGCCTGGCTTGAAGAACAAGGTGACCAGGTCTATAACAGCCTCCCATTTGGTTTGGTAAAAATGACCACAGACGGTATCATCGTTGCCTATAATAAAGCCGAGTCTGACATTGCAGGCGTTGCTACCGAAAATGCAATTGGCAAACATTTTTTTACAGGAGTAGCGCCATGTACTAATAATTTTATGGTGGCAGAAAAATACAACTCGCCGGATGTGGATGAAGAGATGGATTACATGTTTACGTATGTTACCCAACCAACAAAAGTGAGGTTACGCCTGCTTAAATCAGTGGGGCATTCCCATCAGTACCTCTTGGTTAAAAAACGCTGAAAAAATGATGAACGATACGGCCGCCATGCAAAAGCAGGTACAGAAAATGCTCAGTATCATCCATCAGATACCTGTGGGTTTGGTTGAGTCGGATTTATCCGGTGCCATTACACAAATAAATGCAAAAGGGGTACAGTTATTAATGCCCTTTTTTATGCATTATGAGTTAGCCGATGCCAATAACATACTATCTCTGCTTGATAAAATGTTACCCGGGTTTGCCGCTGTGGTTAGGGCATTTAATAAAGAATCCGGCAACATAGTACTGCAAGAAAATTATGGAATAGACCTGAGAAAAAAAGACTCCCGCGACACAAGGCATTTTTTTTTCACCGTAAATAAAATTGACGCCAACTCCCTCAGTTTTATGTTTGATGATATTACAGAATTTTACGAACGGGAAAGAAAAATAAACCAGGTACTGCACGACCAGGCAGTTGAGAAAAGTAAGTTTGAAATGGCATCCAACATACTGCACGATATTGGCAATGCAGTGGTAGGGTTTGGCTCATACCTTACGCGGGTTAAAAGACATCTATTAGAATATGACCATGATACACTTATAAACCTTGAAAATTTTTTTCGCAAACAGCAGCCGCAGCTTATCCCCATTTTTGGGGAAACGAAAACACAGGCTTTGCTTGACCTGCTTGATGGATTAATATTGAATCAAAAAAAAAGTAAGGAAGAATTAAATAAATCATTGGGGGAGCAGATGAATATTGTTACACATATTTCCGAAATACTAAACATACAACGACAGTATATCAGGGGACAGGAAAGCACCATCAGGGATAAAGTGAGTATTCGCAATATCGTAAACGATTGTTTCTCCATGCTTATGCCAACCCTTCATAAAAGGAATATTATAGTTCAAAGTAATATCCCTGTTGACCTGCCATTAATTATTGGCGATAAAACACGCTTAATGCAGGTATTTTTGAACCTCCTGAAAAATGCTGCGGAAAGTATTGTCATTGGCGAAAGCCATACCAGGCAGATTGATATTGTGGCAAGGGTAGAAAACGATGAGCTGGAAGTTATTATTAAAGATACGGGGGCTGGCATTGACCCGGATGTTCTGCCAAAACTTTTTACTCGGGGTGTTACCACCAAAACAGAAGGTAATGGTTTGGGGCTGGCTAACTGCCGCTCTATTATTGAAAGCCATGATGGCCGTTTGATTTTAAAAAGTGGGGGTACCGGAATGGGGGCCGAAGCCATTGCACATTTTAAAATATAACCTATGCAAACAGAAAACATAAATACCCGGGTATTGGTCATTGATGATGAGGAAATGGTGCGGGATAATATTGAGGAAATCCTCATCCCGCCAATCAAAACAAATGAACAGGTAAAACAGGCTTCAAGTATCCTTTTTGGTGAAGAAGCAGAGAGGCCTTTATTAGGGTCCAGGAACAGCTATATACCCAAATTCACCGTTGATAAAGCTGCGAATGGAAAAGAGGGGTTTGAAAAAGTAAAACAATCCATTACCGCCAACGGGCCCTACGCCGTTATTTTTCTTGACATGCGGATGCCCGGATGGGATGGATTGGAAACCGCCACGCACATCAGGGAGGCAGATACCAAAGCAGAGATTATATTTATAACAGCATACAGTGATACAAGTATTGAAGATATTGTTGCCAAAGCCGGACAAAACGTAGGCTACCATTGTAAACCCTATGCAGCCGATGAGATTATACAACTGGCTACCAAAGCCGTTGACGATTACAACAAACTGCGTAACTTGGAACACCTTCTCTTTGCTATTTCCAATATAAATCTGGCCGAACACCATCTTAACTCATTGCTAAAAAACATCCTTGACCAGATTGCAGGCTATACGCAAACAGATATGGCCTTATTGGGAAAGCTGCATAAAGATGGCAGTTATGAAAAGATCTTTTCCATTGGAGTGGGCGAAGAAAAACTTAACCAGGAACAACTGGCAACTATTATCGAAACTGCCAGTCGCAACTCATCTGAAGAAATCATCCAGGTAGATGAACTTGTGTTTGCAAAAATGGAAAATTATGTTGTATTTACCGCGCTGAAAAAAAATATCCGGTTAAAAACAGAAAAACTTTACCTGCTAAAACTTTTTGTACAAAGTGCCGCCAAGGTTATCCGTAATGCTGAGCTACAGGCTAAACTACTTGAAAAGGAAAAATTATCTGCCGTAGGGGGCGCACTCAGTATGCTACTGCACGACTTAAGGTCTCCTATAAAAAATATCCCCGTATTAACTGGCCTGCTACGTGGAGAAGGTATACAAAATGAATTGCTTGATATGCTTGATCAATGCGGGGAGCAGGCATCAGAAATATTTGATGACTTTCTTGATTTTATTCGAGAAGTGCCCGTTAAAACACAAAAACTTTCTTTGAAAGAAATCGTTACAGATAGTATTGCCCTTTCTGCATCCATCAGGGATTTTAGTTTATTACAGGTCCAGACAGATATACCCAACCAGCTTTCCATTTGGGGCGATAAAAGTAAATTTAAAAGAATCATCATCAACCTCCTGAGTAATGCAGCCGAAGCATTGCGCGACAATAAGATAGCAAATCCGCTTATCCGCATTTCTGCTGAAGAGCAGGATGGAAGCATTGAATTAACAATAAAGGATAATGGGCCTGGTATCCCCGATACCTTGTTTAAGACCCTCTTCGACCCTTTTGTTACAAAAGATAAACAGGGTGGAACCGGTTTAGGCCTGGCCATAGTAAAACAATTTGTATTGGCACATGGCGGCAGCATCAACGTTCACAACAACCAAGGTGCTGTTTTCAATATAATCATTCCTTCAGCTTAACACAGGTTATAGCAGCAGGTGAAACATGACCCCGTTATTCTCAGAAATTATTACCCGGTTTGGTAAGTAGTTTTTTTGATGATTTCTCTATTAATATTAGTGACCGGAACTTAACCGGTGCAAGACCGAGTTTTTCGACCAGCCCATGCTTATTCCCTCATATCACCGGGTTCACCCTGGGAGGAACCATACTTTTGAGCACACGACGGCAAAGGCAATCGGGAAGAAAACGTTGGAAAACAAACATACAGTATTCAACAAGTGCCTTATTGTTGCCCCATGCCCGTAAACGGATTTTTATTTATACCCGTTTCCCGTATAAGTATATTTCTTTCTATTTTTCTTCTTTGCTGGGTTATTTTAGCGGTAATTATGACCGCCGAAGAACAAAGGTTAAAAGTAAACGCTTCTAAAAATATACCGCTGGAACAATGGGGGCCTTACCTGTCGGAGAGACAATGGGGTACTGTTAGGGAAGACTTCAGCGAAAATGGTGATGCGTGGAATTATATCCCTTTCAACCAATCACATTCCCGCACCTACCGCTGGGGCGAAGATGGTTTGGGCGGCATCTCTGATTTTTTCGGCAACCTCTGTTTTGCCATATCCTTATGGAACGGAAAAGATGCTATTTTAAAAGAACGTTTATTCGGACTGGGCAACAAAGAAGGTAACCATGGCGAAGATGTAAAAGAACTCTATTATTATTTAGATAACCTGCCCTCTCATTATTATATGCAGATGCTGTACAAGTATCCGCAAAAAGAGTTTCCATACCAGGACCTGATTAATGAAAACAGAAGAAGGAGTAAAAACGAACCCGAATACGAAATTTTAGATACCGGCATTTTTGATGACAATGCCTATTTCGATGTATATATCACCTATGCCAAAATCAATAAAAAAGATATCGGTATAAAAATAGAGATCAGTAACCGGGGCAAAACAACCGCGCCTGTTACCCTGCTTCCCACGCTATGGTTTTTTAATCGCTGGCAATCACGCGGACCCGACAAAAAACCAAGCATTAAAGCCATCAATAAGGATTGTCTGGTAAAAGCGGTACATGAAAGGTTGGGGGCGCATTATTTATATTATCAAAAGCCCGACGATATTTTTTTTACAGAGAATGAAACCAATACCGAAAAATTATTCGGCAAAAAAAATGAATCGGTATTTGTAAAAGACGCTTTTCATGATGCCATCATCCACGATAAAAACACGGAAGCGCTCCGCGATAAAAAAAGCGGAACCAAGTTCGCCCCCGTGTATAAATACTCTATTGAAGGCGGGGCCTCGAAAACCGTGTACCTGCGTATTAGTGATGTATTGATGGAATCGCCTTTTACCAAAGGCTTTACCGATATTTTTGAACAGCGCCGGTTGGAAGCAGAAGATTTTTATAATGCCATTTTACCTTCTGCTATTTCAAAAGACCTGAAAAATATTCAGCGGCAGGCATTGGCCGGACTGCTTTGGAGTAAGCAATATTATTATTATGATATTGAACGCTGGTTAACCGAGTCGGATGGTATTGCCAATATAAGTCAGCAGCGTGCCAAAGGCCGTAACAGCGACTGGCAACACCTCAAAAACCAGGATATTATTTTAATGCCCGATAAATGGGAGTATCCCTGGTATGCTGCATGGGACCTTGCTTTTCATTGTGTACCTATGGCCATGATTGATCCTAATTTTGCCAAGCACCAGATCCTGCTCATCATGCGCGAATGGTATATGAAGCCCGATGGGCAGCTGCCGGCTTATGAATGGAACTTCAGTGATGTAAACCCGCCGGTACAGGCATGGTCGGCATTACAGGTTTACCAGATGGAGAAAGATAAAACAGGCAAAGGCGATATTACTTTTTTGAAAAAAGTATTTCACAAGCTCATGATCAATTTTACCTGGTGGATCAACCGGAAAGATCCGAATGGCAATAATATTTTTGAAGGCGGTTTTCTCGGGCTCGATAATATCGGCGTATTCAATCGCAGCATACAATTACACAGCGAAGCCAAATTGGAGCAGGCCGATGGTACCAGCTGGATGGGCATGTATGCTTTGAACCTGATGGATATTGCCATTGAAATTGCCATGGAAGACGAGGCTTTTGAAGACAGTGCCACCAAATTTTTTGAACACTTTGTATTGATTGCCGAAGCCCTTAACCAATTGGGTATGTGGAATGAAGAAGACGGTTTTTTTTACGATACCCTGGGCCTGCCAGATAATACCACCCTTCAATTGCGTATTCAATCCATTGTGGGTCTCACCTCGCTTTTTGCCGTGTCTATTATTGATAAAAAAGTATTTAACAAGCTGAAGGATTTTACCAAACGCATCAACTGGTTTGAGCAATATCGGATTAAAAACAAAAAATTCTGGCCTAATGAAGAAATAGCCGACGAAGAAAAAATGCTTATCTCATTAATTCCTAAAAACAAATTGATCGCTTTATTAAAACGTTTGTTAAGTGAAACGGAATTTTTATCTGATGGTGGTATCCGGGCATTATCCAAATACCATGAGGCGCATCCCTATTCGGTAACGCTTGAAGGCCATGTATATACTATTCAATATGATCCGGGCGACTCTACTTCTGATTTTTTTGGCGGCAACAGTAATTGGCGCGGCCCTGTATGGATGCCCATCAATTACCTGATTATTAAAAGCATTAAAAAATTTGGCGAGTTTTATGATGGCACACTCAGTATCGAATACCCAACAGGCTCGGGTATTTTTATGGGGCTTGACGAAGTATCCCGCGAATTATCCAAACGCGTAATCAGTTTGTTTGAGCTGGATGAAAAAAATAACCGCAAACTACACGGCGATGAAAACTGGTTTTACAGCAGGCCCGAAAACAAAGACCTGGTTTTATTTTATGAATATTTTCATGGAGACACCGGTTCGGGGCTCGGTGCCAGTCACCAAAGCGGCTGGACTAGTTTGATCGCCCAGTTAATTACCGAAAACACAACCACGCAATAAACCTTTCATCAGCCATTGTGAAAAAATATTTTAGCCTGCAACGCAACGGTTAAGAGGCTACTGTTTAATAGATTTATTGTTTTCACGGCCCATACATATTTTGTTTGTATAAAAGACCCGCCAATGACAAAAGAAGAACTGCTTCACGAATTAAAAAACGAAACTTTTGCCGCACTCAAATCATCGCCCATACATGGCATAGGTGTTTTTGCTGTTTGCGATATTCCAAAAGGGTGCAAAACGGTTTTTTCAAAAGATACCGGAAGATGGATAAAACTCAGCATAGCAGAAGCTGAGCAATTGCCTGCGCATGCCAAAGAGTTCATTGAAACTTATTATCTGTATGATGAAGCGCATTATTTTATTCCCGATCATGGTTGTAAAGTGATGGATATGGTTAATTACCTCAACCATTCCAATACCCCAAATATCATATCTGTGTTGGATGGAGAATATTTTGAAACCACCAGGGATATTGCCACCGGGGAAGAATTACTGGTTGATTATGGGAAGCTTGTTGAGGGGCTGGATGGTTACAAATAATTCTTACACAACTTTATTGTTTTTTCAAAATTAATTCTGATATGCCTGCCGCTTTTTTCAAAATGACCGGCCTGAGTATACAGAAAATCCATATGTCTAAATTATTTATAGAACCCCTGTTTAAATAGTCGTAAAAATAATGAGGGGATTGTTTTTGGGGTGATCAAGTGTAGTATGCCCGGGTAGTATCGTGTTACATGTATTCAACTGTTAAGAAACAGTCTTCTTCCGCTCATTTGCTAATAAGCAAAGTTGTAGCATCAACCCAAAAAATATGTGATTTTTGTAAATTTTTGCCCTATATGTGTAAACGTTAAACAGGTTGTGTACTAGATCTTTGTGTAGTAATTGCTTATTAAAGATCTAAAACACCTTGTTATGGATTCCCTGAGAAGTAACCCCATCGTCTTCATAGACGACGACACCGAGGACCTCGAGTTGATGAAAGAGATGGCTATTGAATTGTGCTTTCCTAACCAAATCATTACATTTAATAAGCCAGAGGCAGCCCTTGTTTTTTTACTGGAATCCGGTATAACCCCCCTTTTTATTATTTCGGATGTTAATATGCCTAAACTAACCGGTTTTCAATTACGTGATAAATTGCTTAACGCCGGGGCTATCGTAAAAGACATCCCGTTCTTACTATTTTCTACATCAAGAACCGAAATAGAAGTATCGCATGCCCAGGAGTTACAAGTATTACGGTTTTACAAAAAATCCATTTCATTTACCGGCATTAAAGAAACCTTTGAAAATATCGGTTCCCTATTTAACATTGGCACCCATGCTTAAAAAATACCCCTCAATACTTCTGTTTTAGAAATCATAACTGCACTTACTCATTTGAGTTAATATAGCAGGTTGCCACATGTATTACGAAGTAGCCATAGCAAATTACCGTTTATTCGCTAAAGCAGATTGATCGTATTATCAACCGCTTTTTTATAAGAAGACTTTCCAGGAAAAGGATAAGTTTAATTTCTGCTCGTAGAAATTAAACAGCGGTATCATCTCCCTTCTTTAAAAAAGCGGCACTTACCTGTTTTTTAGGAGTGCCGCTTTTTACAACCTGTTTTTGATAGCAGGTTTTAAATACTGTTCTTCGCAATTATTGCAAGCATTACATTTTGTGTGGCATCATCTTATCCATCTTTCCGTTCATGTACATACAATCACCATTTTTCATCATCATGGTTTTACCGTTTTTCATTTTTACTGAGCCATTTGTCATAACCATAGTACCATTAGTCATTTTCATGTCTTTGCTCATCATCATTGATTTGCCACCTTTCATCACCATCATCTTGCCATCTTCCATCATCACACAGTTTTTCTTCATGCCCATCTTGTGATCCATTTTTTTGTCCATCTTGTCCATCTTATCCTGCGCAAATGCCCCGGCACTTAGTGAAAAGGCAATTGCTAAAATCAGTATTTTTTTCATGTAAAAAATTTGTGGCTTCCACTCCAAGTGGTGGTTGCCGGTTTATTTAAATTGGTGAGTATAAGTAAAGGTTGATATAAACCAAACACAAATCATTACAGGTATTTTTAAAATAATTACATAATTCCCACCTTTTTTGATAGGCATTTCCCTTGTTCATTTATGTGCCCCTTAAAACCGAAACATTCTCTCACTTGTATAAGGCCTAACCGGATAACCCTTTTACAACTTGGTAGAAAATAACCTCGGCATAAAACTTTTCAACTATTTTACCCGTATTTACCAACAAAGGCTTGTTTCTTTTGTATATAAGCTAAGGCTGTAAGTAAAGAATGGATTATTTTTAAGTTAACCTCGTTATCAAAACTAAATTTGCCCCATACTACCGCCATACTTGTTTTTGCCAGAAGTGTAAGGGCTGAGCAGCTCCATAAAAAACTGGATAGGCCCGGTGAGCAGGCTATACACAGGTTCCTGTACCAACAAACCCTTAATTGTGTTAAGGCCTCAGGTATTCCTTTTTACCCGATAGATGAATCCCAACAAAAAGGCACCACATTCGGCGAACGTTTTAATAACGCCATCCGGCAGGTATTTGACCTGGGGTACTCCAATGTAATTGCTGTGGGTGCAGATTGCCCGCAGCGTACCACACAGGACCTCCTGCACAGCAGGCAACTGGTTGAACGGGGTGTTTTTTGTCTTGGTCCCGATACCCATGGCGGCGTGCACCTGATTGGTATTTCAAAAAACTTTTTCGAAACCGGTATCCTGGATACCATTACTTGGAATACAGCGCTCGTGCTGCCGCCATTGATCAACCGGCTCAGTAAAGCCGGCGTAGCATACCAAACCATTTCCACTTACACTGATATCAATCATAACGGAGATCTGCATAATTTATTAAAGAGCACATCTATTCACCATTCTTTGTGGCAGATACTGAAACAATTACTGTTTCGTTTTATAAAGAAGTTACCCATACGTAAACCCTCTTTCATTCGCTCCTCCTTCAGCCTACAGCTTTTATTCAGGGGGCCGCCTGCCCTGTTTTTTTTCGCCTGGTAGAAAACCGGCTACTAACTATTACTGAATAATCCCGACCTAATCTTAATTTATGATTTGTATCAAATACATGCGCATTGCGTGGGTGATCTTTTTATTGCTACCTGTATTTTCTTTTAGCCAGGTTACCAGTTCGAGCATCAAAGGCTATGTGGTTGTACCTGGCGGGGAAAAGCTATCAGGTGCTATTATTTCTGCTGTTCATGAACTTACCGGCGAGCGGTACCGGACCGTAACACAAAACAATGGTAATTATATTCTGCCCAATATGAAAAGCGGCGGGCCTTATACTATTACCTGTTCCTTCACCGGCTTTGGAAATGATACCCTCCGGAATATTTATCTGTCTCTGGGTAATTTTTATGTGCATGATTTCGAAATACTGTCAGTATCCAAACGAATAGAAGAGGTAACCGTAAATGGAAAACGCAGCAGCCTTTTTAACCGAAAAAGAAATGGTGCCGCCAGTAATATTACTAAAGAGCAGCTTGCACAATTACCATCTATCTCAAGAAGTTTACAGGATTTCACGCGGCTCTCCCCGCAGGCAAGTGGCAATAGTTTTGCAGGTACCAATTACCGGTATAACAACCTGAGTATTGATGGGGCCGCCTTAAATGATGCATTCGGTTTTACCGAACCGGCAAGCGGGGCGGGAGGTTCACAGGCCTCCGGTACGCCGGGTAGCCTGGCACGTACGCAACCCATCAGCCTTGAAAGTGTGCAGGAAGTACAGGTAGCCATTTCTCCTTTTAATGTAACAGCAGGTAATTTTACCGGAGGAAGTATTAATGCCGTTACCAGAAGTGGTACAAATGAAACACAGGGATCTGTTTTCTTTAGCGGCCGCAACCAGTCTTTAACCGGCAGAAGTGCCGATGCGGCACGAACACCGATTGAAAACTTTTATGATTACCAGTCGGGCCTCCGTATTGGCGGCGCATTAAAAAAGAACCGGTTATTTTATTTTGTTTCGGCAGAACTGGGCCGACGGAAAGAACCTGTATTATTTGCTCCCGGAACTAAAGAGGCAGCTGTTCCTTTTGACATAGCTAAAGCCATTTCAGATACCTTGCTATCAAGATATGGCTACAAGAGTGGCTCGTATAGTGATGTTTCTATTGAAACACATAGCAATAAATTTTTTGCAAGGATAGACTGGAACATTAATGAAAAACATAAGCTGCAGCTTCGCAACAATTATGTGGCTGCTTTTGGCGACTACCTTGAAAGGGGCGCCAATGCACTTAATTTTGAAAGCCAGGGGTACCGGCATATCAGTAAAACCAATAGTACGGTACTGGAATTAAAAAGTAATTTTTCCAATAAGCTTTCCAATAACCTGATCATTGGCTATACAACCGTAAACGACCGCCGGGATATACGGGGAGATTTGTTTCCGCATATTGAAATCACCTATAATACCGCTAATACCATTTTCGCCGGCGCCTACCGCGAAGCAGCTATTTATGGCCTTACCCTTAAAACAACCGAACTTACAGATAACCTTGTTTTTTACCGCAACAAACATACCATCACCCTCGGCACGCATAACGAAATCTATGCAATTGACTACCGGTTTCTAACTGCCTGGAATGGCCGTTGGGCGTATAGCAGCCCGGCCAATTTTTTTGCATCAAAACCTTCCAGGATAAGAGGGGTATATAATTTAGGTGATAATACGTATGACTACAATAGAAATGCTTCTTCTGCAAAGTTTCATGTGCTTCTTTTGAGCCAATACCTGCAGGACGAATGGGCGGTGAGCAAGAATTTTAATTTAACCGCCGGAATCCGTTTCGACATCACCGTTCAGCCGGATGTGGAGCAACCCAATGCAAAAGTAACCGGTATTCCTGCTTTTGCCGGATACCAGAATAAAACAAATTCACAACCACAAGTGGCACCCAGGATTGGTTTTAACTGGGACCTGCTGGGTAACAGAAATTTACAATTGCGTGGTGGTGCCGGTATATTCAATGGCCGTTTACCTTTTAACTGGCTGGCATACCCCTACTATAATGATGGAAAAAAATATGGAAACGTAGATTACCGGCCGGGTGGAGCTACCGTTCCACTTATCAGCGACCTGTCGCAGGTGGCAGCCGCTTACCAGCCCAATCTTACCGAGATCAACCTGCTTGATAATAACTTTACATTACCACAGGTATTCCGTACCAGCCTGGGTATTGATTATAAAACAGCCGATAACTGGACCTTCACACTGGAAGGCATCTATACAAAAACCATCCAGGATGTATTATATAAAACCATTAACCTGAAGGATTCTACTGCCACACTCAGTGGCAGCGGCGATAACAGACCTGTATATCTCGGAACGGGTAACCAGCAGAAAATCGGTACCGGGTTTACCAATGTTTTCCTGCTTACCAATACTTCGCAGGGATACAAATACCAGTTTTCGGGTACGGTATCAAAAGCATTCAAAAATAATTTGAGCTTCTGCGTTTCATATACCTATGGATTATCAAAAGATATCGCTAATGGTGCACGCAACTCGCCACAGGCGAATTGGGAATTTAACCAGACAATCCTTCCCAATGATCCCAAACTAACTTACGCCAATGCAGACCTCAGGCACCGCCTGCTAAGTTTTATCCAGAAACAAATTACCTGGAAAAAGGGGGGACAAACCTCACTCGCACTTGTATATACCCTTCAATCGGGCAGCCCCTATTCGTATGTATACATTGGTGATATCAATCGCGATGGGTCGCCCAACAATGACCTGATTTATATTCCCGTTTCTCAATCAGATGCCAACCTCACCGATATAAAAGATGCAAACGGGAATATCACCGTAAGCGCCGCACAGCAATGGGCTGATTTATCTGCCTACATTCAGAACGACAAATACCTTCAGAAACGAATTGGCGCTTATGCCGAACGCAATGGTGCCAGAACACCCTGGAACCAGGAGCTAGATATGAAACTAAGCCATAGTTTCCCTTTGCATAATAAAGCCCGGAGTATCCAGCTGTCACTGGATGTATTTAACCTGTCGAACCTGATTTCGCGCAATTGGGGTAAACAATATTTTGTACCCAACCTGTTAAACGGTAATTACCAATTACTCAGTTTACAAAGTATCAATGCGGCAAACAAACCTTTATTAAATTTTAACAATCCATCATCCACGCCCTGGCAGGTTGATCCGATTACTTCAAGGGCTCAGGGGCAACTTACTTTACGCTATAATTTTTAAACGTATGATAGCCATACTGCTAATGGCGGTTTTATTGGTAACTTATTCCAACGGCGGAAACGATAATTTTAAAGGGGTGGCAACCCTATGGGGCAGTGGTACGCTTAATTACAGGCAATCATTAACGCTGGCAACCATTGCTACTTTTGCGGGCTCTGTTTGTTCGTTTTTTTTCGCGGCATCACTGGTGAAAAATTTTTCAGGCAAGGGATTGGTTGCTGATGATATAGCCGGTTCAATCCGCTTTGCTTTTGCTGTGGCACTTGCAGCGGGACTAACCGTTTTACTTGCCACCAAAACAGGGTTTCCGATATCCACAACACATAGCCTGGTAGGTGCGCTTGTTGGTGCGGGCCTGATTGCATCGGGCAACCAGGTTAATTTTGAAAAGTTGGGTAAGGCTTTTTTTCTTCCACTCATATTAAGCCCCGTTCTGGCCATTGGTATTAGTATGCTGGCCTGGCTTTTCTTCCGTAATCGGCTTGTAAATAATTCGCGCCTGCTTACTTTGGCCCATTGTGTTACCGCAGGCATTGTAAGTTTTGCTAGAGGATTGAACGATACGCCAAAACTGGTTTCACTTTTGCTGGTATGCAATTTATTCTCATTACCCGTTAATTTTCTCCTGTTGTCTGTCACCATTGCAATTGGTGGATGGATGAATGCAAAAAGAGTGGCCAATACCATGAGCAATAAGATCACTAAACTTACGCATGCCCAGGGTTTCAGTGCAAATTTAATTACGGGTGTCCTGGTTATTGTTGCCAGCCTGTGCGGACTGCCAGTTTCCACCACGCATGTATCTGTTGGTAGCATTTATGGAATAGGATTGATCAGTGGCGAAGCCAATTCAAAGGAAATTGGTAAAATAGGTTTATCCTGGTTACTTACCTTACCTATATCGGCAATCTTTGCGGCCCTGGTTTTTTTATCCGTCCGGCAATTCGTGGGATAAGGCAAAACTGGTATTCGCAACAAGACGGTACGTGGAATAAAAAATCCCATTGTTGCCATTGTAACAAACCATAGTGTGTATTCGCTTGCCCATGCCCCCTTTTTTTTGTCTATGCCATCATTTGTACCCCCGGCATTACATTTTTACTTACCTGTAAAACCATATTGTATGCCTTATATTCAAACCATGGATGAAAATCCAGTTCAATTATTTTACCAGGATCTCGGACAAGGGAAGCCTGTTTTATTTATTCACGGATGGCCTTCAACACATGAGATGTGGGAGTACCAGGTGGGTGAACTTTCTAAACATTACCGCTGCATAGCCTACGACCGGAGAGGATTCGGCCTCTCGGACAAGCCATGGACCGGTTATGATTATGATACGCTTGCCGCAGATCTCAAATCTATCATTGACACACTTGATCTTAGTGATGTAACACTGGTTGGTTTTTCGATGGGTGGTGGAGAATTGGCCAGGTACCTGGCCAATTACGGTTCAGCAAGAATTAGCAAAGCAGTATTGGTGAGTTCGGTAACACCTTTTATGCTGAAAACCCCCGATAACGAAGACGGTGTGCCACAGGAAATGTTTGATGATATGGTAGAAAAGATCCGTGAAGACCGCCCACAATTCTTAACCGGTTTTGGCAAATCTTTTTTTAGTGTTGGTATGATGAGCCAGCCTGTTAGCGATGAAATACTGCAGTGGGCACATGGGCTTACCTTACAGGCTATTCAAAAGTCTACTATTGATTGTGTACGCGCATTCTCAGAAACGGACTTCAGAAATGATTGTACCGATATAGATATCCCTACTTTACTGATTCATGGGGACGATGATAAAACTGTGCCGATAGATATTTCCGCAAAAAAAGCGGTAACACTTATTAAAGACGCTCAGCTTATCATTTACGAAGGTGCGCCACATGGTCTTTTTATTACCGAAAAAGATAAGTTGAATGAAGATCTTATCAATTTCATAGGTAAGAGTTCAGACAATCATTTTCAAACCCTTATGTCGTCGCGCGAAGAGAATGTGACAGACGGCGTTTATCTTGATACAGAGGTATAAAAGGTAAACGGAGCTCATATTTTATTTTACCGGTAATGCCTCAAAACAGAACCCCTTATACATTAATATGTATAAGGGGTTCTGTTTTGAGGCCATTATTAATAAATCGAATGGCTTACTAAACTGTTCTTTAGTTAATAGTCTATTTGTTTCATTAACATTTATCCCCTTTTTTTAAGTTTCTCTATATCCTCCTCTATCTCTTTCAGGCTGTTGTCTTTTTCTATTTTTTGCATCTCTATTTTATATTTTTCAAAGGCTTCATTTGATTTTTGCAATGCCATTTCGTGGCTTATTTTCCCTGCATGTGTTAAAAGATCTCTTCCGTTCAATTGCAAAATACGATCAAGCCTGTTTATCCAGTCTACCATGTACATTGGGGTGGGCTGTTGCGCCATCGTTTCGGCAAAAGCCAGGTATTGTTCTACCAATAAACCCAACAATTTAATTTCATCTTCTTTCAAATGATTTTTAGCAATCCTTATATCTGAGTTGTTAATGGTTTGTATGTTTTTTCTCCAGCGATAACATACCCAGTAGCGGTAAGCTTGCATTTACGCGACGGTATACCAATTCGGCTGCCGTTTGCTGGCTAATAGCCCAAAGCAATTTGTTTTGCACCACTTTAAAAAAAGCAATGGTTTTTTCGTCTTTGGGTTCGTAATCTATGCTGGTAGTGTAGATGTCTTTTATTTTTTGGTAGAAGACCCGCTCCGATAAACGTATTTCACGAATCCGATCCTGCAGTTCATTGAAATAGTTCATGGAACTGCCCGACTTAAACCGGTCGTCGTTAAGCACAAACCCCTTGATAATGTACTCTTTTAATCTTTGTGTGGCCCAAATACAAAACTGTGTTCCTTGAGGGGATTTTACTCTGTAGCCTACCGAAATAATTACATCAAGGTTGTAGCCATTTACTTCCGACTCTTGCGTTTTACCTGCCATTGCGCCATGTTGAGTGGTTGTTCGGAAATTCCGAACAACCACTTTTTTCTGCAATTCGCCTTCTTCGAAAATATTTTTATGTGTTCGCTAATAGTAGCTTTTGATTTTTGAAATAAATCACATAGTTGTGCTTGCGTGAGCCAAACAGTTTCATCCTCCAGCCGAACATCTATTTTTATCTTACCTTTGGAGTTTTGATAAATAAGTATTTCGCTAGTGGGCTTGTCCATTGATTAGTTTTCGATAGTAGCTAGTATTGATAATAGTAATTTTTAAGCCAAGTATGCGTTTCGCTTATTTTCCAATTAGTGATTTGAAAAAAGTTGCAGTTTCTTTATCTACAAAATATACATAACACCCCTTCATTCCTCTTGTCATTAATGTCCTGTAAGTATTTTTAATAATTAAATCAAGTTGTTTTTTTGTGTTCACCGGATCTACTTTTAATAGCTGCTTATAGCCCTTTACTGAGCTATCCGAACTGGCTCTTTTCGACTCATCAGTAAATACCATCCCATTTCTTACAATTAAATCTTCTCCAACAATGACACCAATATAATCTACTTCTAATCCCTGACAAGTATGTATGCAGCCAATTTCATTTACAGAATTGGGGGCTATTATCCAGGTACTGCTGTCTTCTGTAAGGTTCCATTTCATTTTGAAATCAAATTCCGGAAATTCTATGTCATATGCATTGGGGTTTTTTCTACTTGGCCACGTCCAGCAATACCCAGCTACTATGCGTGAACGATTATTTGTTTTATTTTTATCGACAATAATATTTCGTAATTCTGCCGGTGTATCAACTACTGTAAATTCATAATTAATATTATCTAAATCATCATTTTCAGTCTGCCTTATCTGCAGTATATTATCTAACCAGGCAAGATAGCCGTCTGATCCATTGCAACGAAACTGTGAAGTAAGGTCCAGTTCTGTAACCGTAGCTCCGGCAATATCAGCCCAATGTTCAATCTCGTTTTTTTGTCCAATATCTTTCAGTGTTACCCGTTGGTCTTCATCAAGAAAAAAAACGCTGAACTTGGCCGCGTTAATAATTTCCTTAACCTGATTCTCACCTAGGTTTCCAAAAAGGCCGCTAAACTTATTTAATCTGTGCGCTTCATCAACAATCAAAGCATCAAATTCGTTTTTATTTATGTCAATAAATGATCCTGATCCTTTAAATAAATTTCTTACTACCGACGGTTTAATACTTCCTGTTAATCGCGCCTCATACACAGCCCGAGGAGCTGCATTCTTGGAAACATATTGTACGAGAAGTCCCAGTTTTGTTAAGGCTACTAAAAGATTAACCGCAACCACAGACTTGCCAGTTCCCGGTCCACCCTGTACAATTAATACCTGCTTGTTGCCCTGGCTGGCTTGTTTGGCTAGGGCTTTTGCATTTTCGAATACCACTTTTTGGTCATCAATCATTACAAATTCATCATTGCCTTTAATCATTTTTCCAATACTATCGGCAAGCATTTTAGAAGGCCTTATTTTGCCATTCTCTATTCGGTAAACAATGTTGGTACCATCACCATATTTCACATATTTTTTAATAAAATCTCGTAATTTAACTGCATCACTTTTTAAAAAGATGGGGGCCTTAATGATATACTCTGAATAAAACTCGTTTTTTATAACATCATCATCAACATAATTGTGTAAGTACGCGCATGGGTGCAGTTCAATATTTTCTGTATAGACAACTTCATTAAAGCCTTGCAGTAATGTTGCATAAGACCATGCCTGATACGAAGGGTGAGGGTGTTCACCCATTCTACCCCCAACATATGTTTCTACGATAGAATCTTTAGAAGTCAGCTTAGCCTCTGACCATTGTTTAAGTTCAATGAGGATAGCGCAATCGTTTCTCTTTTCTCCTTGTCCAGTAATTATAAAATCTATCCGCTTTCCGGTTTGAGGTATCTGGTACTCTATGGCTATTCCACAACCTTCTGGAATTTCGGGATCGCGCATAATACGATCCATAAATGAAAGCGAGACTGCCCAAGATTTAATTTCAGACACACTTACGCCCCTATTAAGTTTTGTTTTGATATTATTTAAAACAATATTCTCAATATCATTAGTTAAAACGTCGTCTAAAAACTTACCCTTGTTCGATTGGTAAACAATCATAGTTCATTATATTTTTTTGCTGACCCTTTTGCCTTTTCTATGGGGTATTTTTTTTTGTTTATTTTAATCTTGTCCAGAATAATTTCTTTTATATCAAACTGATATTTATCTGCTAATAAAAAAGCAAATGAAAAAATATCAGCAAGCTCCTCTTTTACTTTATCCTTATCTGCTTCATCATGTTTTTTCCACAGAAATAACTCAAGTAGCTCCCCGGCCTCGGCAGAAATGGCTATGGCCAAATCTTTTGGATTATGAAATTGTTCCCAATCCCTTTCGTTTCGAAACTCAATTAGCGCATTCATTATGTCCTTGGTGTCACTCATAATTGAGAAAATTATTCATATCAGGTATATAACTAACAAGATATCGAAAAAAAGTAGAATAAAAATGTATGCTACGGCATTCTTTCCCTTCGGATCATCCTGAAATTTCCCATCCGAAAAAACAAGGAAAATTCCGTTACAATCACCTGGCGTTTTATAGTATGGGCTATTATTTATTCGCTATTACATACATTACTATGGCACAAAAAATCCTTTCATTCATCCCTTAGTGCTGCCTGCAACAACCTTGTAGATATTAGTCAAGTGCTTAACCCGGTGCGGGTGGTTAGCCTCTACCCGGGCGACCGCCAATCACCTCGTTCCGCCTTACCTTGATGTTCCGCAAGCTATCAAAATTTAACCTTATCACCGATCATAGAAAGAAGATGAGTAGCATTATGATAGCTGGAAGAGGTTGATTTTGACTAAAAAGATGTTCTACACATTCACAGGCCCTCTCAGTCGGATAAGGATTCGGCATGAGGCAGCCTGCATATTTTTACCGCTTAGGTTTGTTTTAATTTACTACCAAGATGTGCTCCTGCAGAAACAGTTCCTTATTTCTCATTTTTTTCAGCAGATAGCCAACCAATTAGTAAAATGGTTCGTACATGCTACTAAAATTAACATTTTATGAAAAAAATCCTCCTCATCCTTGCACTGGCAGTTTGTGCCACACAATTTATGGGTTGCAGTAAAAGCAATACCGCAACACCCGCAGCTACCGTTACCTGGTCGGCCACCGTGGCTATGAGCGCCAAATTTGAAGTGCCTGCACCTGCCGGCAAAAATGAAACCGCTACGGCAGATCTCCAGATATTAAGCGATAATACCCTCAAGTATTCCATTCTGGTTAATAACCTTACAGCTGGCGATGCCATTACGGCCGCACATATTCACCTGGGAAACGCAGGGGTAAGTGGTGCAGTTTATATACCTTTTAACGGAACTATTTCCGGCTCCACTGTTACCGGTACCGTTCAGCTAACAGCCGGTCAGGCTGATACCCTCAAAAACCAGGAAGCTTATGTAAATGTACATACCACCCAGGCTGGTGGTGGCTTGGTTCGGGGACAAATTGACAGCAAAGTGGTATTCGCTGCTGATATTGCCCTGAATGGAACCAATGAAGTACCGTCGGTTACTACTACGGCTACCGGGCTGGCTATTATACGCATGACTGAAAACAAAAAATTATACATAAAAGTGTCGGTTATTAATTTAGAAGCAGGTGATGTGATGACCTTTGCACATATTCACTCCGGCTCCTCAACAGTAAGCGGCCCGGTTGTGCTGGGCTTTTATTCTGCAGCAGCAGATTTTGGCACATTGAAGGTTTTAACCGCCGACAATACTTTTTATAATTCTTTATTAAACGACATGTTATATGTGAATGCGCATTCTACTGCACGTGGATCGGGACTTATCCGAGGACAGATTCGGTAGTTACAAATTCTCTTATTGAATAAAAAGCTATTCCTTTTTACCAAGAATAGCTTTTTATTTTTACCGTATAGATATTTATACCTGAATTGAATACAAAATTGTTTTTTAACTTAAAATCGGGCAGTATCCGTTTCAGTACCGAAATATCCAATACCCAACCCACAAGTTCTGAAGCTGCAATAAGCATTACCAATTGGCCAAGCCTGGTGGGGAGATTTTTAAAAAAGATATAATTCGTTTGATCTATCATACTGTTCGGGATGATGGTTTGCATTACACACGAAAAGAGTCAACTGGTATTTTCGGAATAATGCAAAGCCTGGTTTTATATTTCCTGCAGTGACATGTGACAAATACTAAAAGGCTTATACTTTGCTGATCTAAGCATTTGCAAGGTCTTCGCTGTAAGCGGTTTTGTTACATAATCATTAACCATATTATTTGCTTTTGCTTTTTTAATCTGAAAAAGGTCAAAAGATGATCCTAACAGAATAATTCTGCATTTGTTAAGCACCTCTTGTGGGATTTTTTCAACCTCTTTTAGAAATTGCCAGGCATTCATTACGGGCATGTCAATATCTAAAAAATAATCTCTGGAAATTCAGGGAGGTTCGATGTGGCTAGTTTTTTAGTATTCCCAATGCTTCTGTAGCCTTGGTTACCACATTCACATTTGTAGCAACCTTACTACCTTCAATCAGTTTTGTATGCAGTACATTAAACAAAGCATCATCGTCTATCAGCAACGCGTTATTAATTTTTTTCAATTTCCAGCGATTTAATTAAAATAGGGAACCTATTCATGTAAAAGAAAGAAAAACAGGTTGCAATATCTATTGGCATATATATTAAATATACATATACATTTTTCCTGCCGTTATATAGTAAAATGTCTACACGCTGATTTTTGAAGCTACTTTTTTAAATCTGGTTATTATTTGATTAGAGAGGATAGGAATAGGTTATGCCGGCAAAAAAATAAACGGCCATATTGCTATGGCCGTTCGTGTAAACCCTATTTCTGCTATTAAAACAGGTAGTTGTATACTAATTATATAAGGGGTATACTTATTATTTTTTCAGCATTTTTACAAATGCGCATCTTATAACTGTTATGTTATACTTATTCTATAGCTCATTTGTGAATGCTGCTTAAATACGGGTTATCACAATATAACCTACTCACAACTCGCCATTCACAACTCACCATTAATAGACACCTGCTTATATTATAATGTCTTATTTATTTCAGCGGCCCGTCTTAATAATTCCGGGTCTTTAGAATTTGTTCTCAGAGCTGTATGTAAATATTCAGCTGCTTTTTTTGCATCATTCTGTTTGTAAGCGATCCATGCCAGCTCTTTATTTACATCTATGTTGGCAGGCCTGACATTATATTCTTCCATTGCATATTTTTTTGCTTCTTCCAGTCTGTCCATTTTTATCATGAGCTTGCACATTTCCAGTGAAACAGAGTGCCCGGATGCGGCATCTTTCTCGAGCATCTTTTTCACTTCTTCATATTTTGCAGCCGCCTTATCTTTCATGCCTTGTTCAGCATAGATATCGGCCATTTGTTCATGGAAAGAAAATTCGGGCATGATTGCCGCAGCAGAGTCCAATAACATCAACGCAGTTTTGTAATCTTTACGTTTATTCGCAATTTTAGCAAGTCCTGCCATTGCAAATGCATAGCTGGGCCTCGACGCTAATATGGCTTTATATTCTGCTTCTGCTTTTTCGGGTTGATTTGTATTTATATACAGTTGTGCTAACG
>JANXUL010000291.1 GCA_025356235.1 Bacteroidota bacterium | reverse complement strand
TTTCCATGTTCGAAAACCATGAGATTCATTTACAGAAGGAGTTATTTGACCTGCAAAAACTGCTTGAAGAAGTTATGCTTTCAATGAAACTTCAGTTCGATAAACAAAAAGCAATCACCAATCTGGAAACCACCGGACAGAATTTTATGATTGATGCCGATAAACTGCATATCACCAGTGTGGTTTATAACCTGCTTGATAATGCACTGAAATATAGTAAAGAGACCCCGCATATTACAGTCCGACTTATCCGGCACACAGCCTGGTTTGAACTGCAGGTAAGTGATAACGGAATTGGTATCCCGGATGCATATAAAACAAAAATATTCGAACAGTTTTTTCGCGTACCCAGTGGCAACAACCGGCACAATACAAAAGGTTACGGTCTTGGGTTAAGTTATGTGAACCATATCATTCAACAACACCATGGTAGTATTGAAGTGGAGGGTGAATTAGGTAAAGGGAGTACATTTATTGTGAAAATGCCATTCCTCGAAACATCTGGCATACTTACAGTCAGATAAGGGCAGTGTCATTTCTAAAATAAAATTTATATAAGCAATAATGGCTATTAAAATATTATACGTTGAAGACGAATTATTCCTCGGGAAAATTGTAAAAGAAACCCTTGAAACCCGTGGCTTTGAGGTGATCATGGAAAGTGATGGTGCCGATGTGGTACGAACATTCGAAGATGAAAAACCGGATATCTGTATATTGGATGTGATGCTGCCCAACAGGAGTGGTTTTGAATTAGCAGAAGATATCAGGAAAATTAATGACGATATCCCCATTATTTTTCTTACAGCCAAAACCCAAACAGATGATGTGGTACTAGGGTTTAAAATAGGCGGTAACGATTATATCCGCAAACCTTTTAGTATGGAAGAATTGATTGTTCGGATAGAAAATGTTTTGCGGGTAAAAAAAGAATCCCCTTTAGCTATTGCTGGAGATATAATCACCATGGGTAAATACCAATTTCATCTTAATAAACAGGTTCTTGGCATTGGCAAAGAAGAGCGCAAACTCTCCTACCGTGAAAGCGAACTGGTAAAGTACCTGTTTCAAAACCGCGAAAAAGTAATTGACCGCCGTGAGCTATTAAACCATATCTGGGGCAACGATTCTTTTTTCAATAGCCGCAACTTAGATGTGTATATAACAAAAATACGGGGTTACCTTAAAGAAGATCCCTCTCTGGAGATCATTACCATTAAGGGGGTAGGTTACCGGTTTGTATTATAATGGGCGACATATCGAATATTGAAGTAAAAATGATTCATTATTCAACATTCCATGTTCAATATTCGATATTCCCTCTCTACCTTTGCCTTTCGAAAATACGAAAGGCATGAATGAAAAATTTGTAACCCGCATAGGCGAAGAATTATCAGAAATTGAAACCGCCGGGCTTTTTAAGAAAGAACGGATCATCACTAGTGAACAGGGTCCCGAAATAGTGGTTAACGGAAAAAAAGTACTGAATTTTTGCGCCAATAATTACCTTGGCCTCTCTTCTCATCCCAAAGTAATTGAAGCCGCCCACAAAGCCATTGATACACATGGGTATGGTATGAGTAGTGTTCGCTTTATCTGTGGCACGCAGGATATCCATAAAGAACTCGAACAAAAGATCGCCACTTTTCTCGGCACAGAAGATACTATTTTATATGCCGCTGCTTTTGATGCCAATGGCGGTGTGTTCGAACCGTTGTTTGGTGAGCAGGATGCGATTATCAGCGATGCTTTAAACCATGCTTCTATCATCGATGGCGTTCGGTTATGTAAAGCACAACGTTACCGGTATGAACACAATAATATGGAAGACCTCGAAGCGAAGCTAAAAGAAACAGCTACCTGCCGAAGCCGCATTATTGTAACAGACGGATCATTCAGTATGGATGGAACGATTGCCCAGCTAGATAAGATTTGTGACCTGGCAGATACCTATGATGCCATTGTAATGATAGATGAGTGTCATTCCTCCGGCTTTCTCGGTAAAACAGGCCGAGGCACACATGAATACCGCAACGTAATGGGAAGGATAGACATCATTACCGGAACACTGGGTAAAGCATTGGGAGGAGCCAGTGGTGGTTTTACATCGGGCAGAAAAGAAATTATTGAATTATTGCGTCAGCGCAGCCGGCCTTATCTTTTCTCAAATACAGTAGCACCCAGTATTGTAGGCGCTTCTATCGCTGTGTTGGATATGTTAACGAAAACTACAGAGCTGCGTGACAAGCTGGAGTACAATACCAGGTATTTCCGCGCAAAAATGACAGAAGCGGGGTTTGATATTAAGCCCGGCGACCATCCCATTGTACCAATCATGTTGTATGAAGCAGTGGTAGCACAAAATTTTGCCGCCAAACTGTTAGAAGAAAATGTATATGTGATAGGCTTTTTCTTCCCGGTAGTAGCCAAAGGACTGGCAAGGATCCGTGTACAATTAAGTGCCGCACATGAACAACAACATTTGGATAAAGCAATTGCAGCATTTACGAAAATTGGTAAGGAACTCGGGGTTTTGAAAAACCAATAGACATCTGTTTAAAAAATCTCTATTACCTGAGCGGCACTATGAAACATATAACTAAAAATTGAGTCAATGAAAAAAAGAATAACAATAATAAAAAGATGGCTACCCGCTCTAATTATTTGTTCAGTTCTGATTACCAGCTGCTCGCAAAATAATGTAAAAACAGACAATTCGCTGAAAACCTATTTCGATGCGAAACAGGTAACCGGCACTTTTGGATTGTATGACAATGGCACAGGTCAGTTTATTATTTATAACCTTTCGCGGTTTAAAGATTCGGCTTATTTACCGGCATCCACTTTCAAAATTATAAACTCATTAATCGGTATTGAAACCGGCAGGATAGTGAATGAGAAAATGGTGATCAAGTGGGATGGTGTTGTTCGCAAATTTCCAAACGGCGACAGCGCAACGGCCTGGAACAAAGACCTTACAATGGAAGAAGCATTCAAAGTATCCGCTGTTCCCTACTACCAGGAAGTGGCGAGGAGAATCGGGAAAGATACCATGCAACACTGGCTTGACAGTTTAAAATACGGCAACCATAAGATAGGTACAAAGGTTGATATGTTCTGGCTGGATAACTCATTAAAAATAACGGCAGATGAAGAAATGGGACTGGTAAAACGATTATACTTTGGCCAATTACCTTTTCAGAAAAGATCGCAGGATATTGTAAAAAAAGTAATGTTGCAGGAGTCTAACGCCAATTACAAACTCAGTTATAAAACAGGCTGGGGTTTCCGGGAAAACGGTAATGCCTTAGGGTGGATCGTTGGCTGGATAGAAGAAAACCAACACCCTTATTTCTTTGTCATGAATGTTGAAGGTGATCCCCAAGCCCAAATGACCACGTTACGATTGGATATCCTGAAATCAATATTGAAGAAACAGGGTTTTTTTGAAGGGAAACGATAATCTCATGTAATGATTTTACCAAAACTATCAATCTTTATTAGATAGTGATTAGGTAGCTGTATGCATTTTTAATGGAGAACAAAAACAATAATACATCCACATGTATGCAATAAACAAGACTGATTCAGGCTGAAATACGCATTTTGCCGACTTTCTTTTACAACCATTCTGCCCTATAACTGTTAGTTTTGCAGGAGATTGATCACTTATGCAATTGTATTGTAACTCACTCACGCAATATAGCCGTTTACAAACCCGTGAAGTAAAGGTGGGCCACCTTTTATTGGGCAATTTTCATCCCATCCGGCTGCAGACAATGACCACTACAGACACGATGGATACCATGGCCACCGTAGCGCAAAGCATCCGCTGCATAGAAGCAGGTGCTGAACTCATTCGCATAACAGCCCCCAGTAAAAATGAAGCAGAAAATTTATTGAACATCAAAAATGAATTACGCAAAAGAGGATATACAACACCCTTGGTTGCCGATATTCATTTTACACCGAATGCGGCAGAAATCGCGGCGCGAATAGTAGAGAAAGTAAGGGTTAACCCCGGTAATTATGTTGACAAAAAAAAATTTGAGCAGATAGATTATACAGATGCCGAATACATAGAAGAAATAGAACGTATTAGAGAACGCTTTACACCATTGGTAAAAATATGCAGTGAATACGGAACGGCTATGCGTATCGGCACCAACCATGGCTCACTCAGCGACCGCATCATGAGCCGGTATGGAGATACACCCATGGGTATGGTAGAAAGCGCCATGGAATTTCTTCGTATTGCCAGGGGGGAGAGTTATCATAATATTGTGCTGAGCATGAAAGCCAGTAACCCGCAGGTAATGGTGCAGGCATACCGACTGCTTATTCAACAAATGGATGCTGAGTTTGGTGAATCATATCCATTGCACCTCGGTGTAACAGAAGCAGGCGACGGTGAAGACGGAAGGGTAAAAAGTGCCGCAGGAATAGGAACCTTACTCGAAGATGGTATTGGCGATACGGTTCGCGTAAGCTTAACAGAAGACCCTGAATTTGAAATGCCCGTGTGCCGGGATATAGTAAAAAGATATGCAAGCCGTGTGTCGTTAGCAGGCAGTATTCCGGCGATTGAAAAAATACCCTACAATCCGTTTACTTATCAGCGAAGAGAAACTTTTGCGGTAGATAATATCGGTGGTAAACAGGTACCGGTAGTAATTGCTGATCTGAGTAAACTAAGCGCCATTACCACCAAGGATTTAGAAAGTGTTGGCTACAAATATGATGAACCAACAGATAAATGGAATATAAGTGATGCTGCGGCAGATTATATTTTCACGGCCCATCAGTTATTGGATTTTGCTTTACCCGGAACATTGAAAGTGATCACATACCCAGCTGCCTGGGAAACTGCCGCAAACAAAGAAAAGTACGTCCCCATATTCGATTCGTCAGGATATGTGCAGGCTGTTACAAAAAATAACCACCTGAATTTTGTGATGATGGATTGTTTTACTGATAATACTTCCATTAACGATTTTACCAATCTTGCTGAAATTGCCAATAATCCTTCGGTGGTTATTTGTTTAAGCAGTACCCATCAACACGCCATGCCCGCTGTACGAAGGATGTTTATGGAACTGGTGAACAAGCAGATAAAAAACCCGGTAATACTCATCACAGATAGTCATTGGCAAACAGCCGATGAACACCTTATCCATTATTCAACAGAATGCGGGGCATTATTTTTAGATGGATTTGGTGATGGGATTTGTTTAGGTATGACAGGCGAAAGCTACCAACAACAATCATCAGGCTCGCAGGATACCAGTGGCAGGAATTACAGTAGCAATACAACGGTGGAAGCCTTCATCAATTCAACAGCCTTCGGTATTTTACAGGCTACGCGTACCCGAATTTCCAAAACGGAATACATCAGTTGCCCGAGTTGCGGCAGAACTTTATTTGATCTTCAGGAAACAACGGCAAAGATCAGGAGTGTAACCAATCACCTGAAAGGTGTTAAAATTGCCATTATGGGTTGTATTGTAAATGGCCCCGGAGAAATGGCTGATGCAGATTTTGGGTATGTTGGAAGTGGTGTAGGAAAGATCACTTTATACAAAGGCAGAGAAGTAGTAAAAAGAAGTGTTGACAGCGAAGTAGCTGTTGATGAATTAATAAATCTATTGAAAGAAAGTGATGCTTGGATTGAACCGGCCTGAACGCCGTTATTGGTCGCCTGACCAATAACTTATGATGTAGTATCTTTTAATTTTAAATCCTCCTCCGGGGTTAACAATATGCAAACAGATTTTTTAGTGATAGGGTCGGGTATTGCCGGGTTAACGTATGCGTTAAAAACCGCTAAACAGTTCCCTGATAAAAAAATAACTGTCATCACCAAAACACAGGCCGATGAAACCAATACCAAATATGCACAAGGAGGTATTGCCGGTGTTTGGGATGAAGCCAAAGACAGCTACGATAAACACATTGAAGACACCTTAATAGCCGGCGACGGATTATGCAATGAGCATATTGTAGAAATCGTTGTGAAAGAAGGCCCGGAACGTATTAAAGAAATCATTGCTTATGGTGCCGAATTCGATAAAGATGATAAAGGTGCATACAGCCTGGGAAAAGAAGGTGGGCATAGTGAAAACCGTATTCTGCATCACAAAGATGTCACCGGTAAAGAAATGGAACGCGCCCTGCTCAACGAACTAAAAAACATTAAAAATATTGAACTCCTCAATCACTGTTTTGTGGTTGATATCATTACACAACACCATCTTGGATTTTTGGTTACCAAATCTACCTTGGATATCACCTGCTATGGTGTATATGTTTTAAACCTGCATACCAATCATATAGAAAAAATACTGGCTAAAATTATCTTGCTGGCTACGGGTGGTTGCGGACAGGCGTATCGTACCACCACCAATCCGCGAATTGCAACAGGTGATGGCATTGCTATGGTGTATAGGGCCAAAGGAAAGATAGAGAACATGGAGTTTATCCAGTTTCACCCTACTGCTTTATATGAGCCGGGTATATCACCGTCTTTTTTAATAACTGAAGCTGTGCGAGGTGATGGAGGCATATTACGGAATAAAAATAATGAGGCATTCATGGAAAGATATGATGCCCGTAAAGACCTTGCCCCGCGCGATATTGTTGCCCGTGCCATTGATAATGAAATGAAACGCACGGGTACCGAACATGTGTACCTAGATTGTCGCCACATGGACAAAGAAAAATTTATCCATCACTTCCCGAATATTTATGAAAAGTGTTTGAGTATTGGTATTGATGTAATGCAGCAAATGATACCCGTGGCACCTGCTGCGCACTATAGTTGCGGCGGCATTAAAACAGATGAATGGGGAAGGACCTCTATTAAAAATTTATATGCCTGCGGCGAATGTGCCAGCACGGGCCTGCATGGTGCCAACCGCCTTGCCAGTAACAGTTTATTGGAAGCAATGGTATTTGGTCATCGCTGTTACCTGGATAGTAGTGAGCAGATCAATACACTTTCTTTTGAAAACAGGATACCCGATTGGAATGTAACCGGTACCTCTGAGCCAAGAGAGATGATCCTGATAACCCAAAGCCAAAAAGAACTTCAGCAGATAATGAGTGATTATGTAGGTATTGTAAGAACAGACGTGCGTTTGGAAAGGGCTATGAAAAGGCTTGACCTTTTATTTTCTGAAACAGAAGCCCTTTACAGGTCCACTAAAGTATCACCACAGTTATGTGAACTGAGAAACTTAATAACGGTTGGCTATCTGATTGTAAAAGGGGCAGAATTCAGAAAAGAAAGCCGGGGCCTGCATTATAATACAGACCATCTTCAGAAAAGTGAAATATTACAGAACATCATTTTATAAGCCAATAAAGGCAATAATCGTTTTCCATGTATTATATAATCTACCCATTATTATACCTTTTGTCTCTATTACCCTGGGGTATTCTTTATCTGCTGAGTGATGGGGTGTACGTAATACTCTACTACATCTCCGGTTACCGTAAAAAAGTAGTGATGAACAACCTGTTAATTGCTTTTCCAGAAAAGACAGAAAAGGAAAGAGAAATTATCGCCAAGGAGTTTTACCATAATTTCACTGATACGTTTATAGAAACCATTAAACTGCTATCTGTAAACGATACAGAATTTGCTAAGCGGTATACTTCAAATAATGAAATTATAAATGAATTATATGAAACCGGTTTGAATGTTCAATTACAAGCAGGGCATTTCTTTAACTGGGAATTCGTAAACCTCGGTGAATCCCGGTATGGAAAATTTCCTTTTGTAGCTGTTTATATGCCTATTGCGAATAAAAATTTTGATAGAATGATCCATAAACTACGTGCCAGGTACGGAACGATATTGGTGCCGGCAGTGGATTTTAAGACTAAATTCCACCAGTATGTAAAGGGCCGGTATGCATTGGGATTGGCAGCAGATCAAAACCCGGGTAACCCATTGGCAGCGCATTGGGTTAGTTTTTTTAACCGGTTAACGCCTTTTGTAACCGGGCCTGAAAAAGGGGCCAAGCTGAACAATACACCGGTTATATTTGGCCATTTTTATAAAGTAAAACGTGGATATTACCATACACAGTTTACGGTGATAACAACCACACCCCGTGATTTTGAAATGGGTAAACTCACACAATTGTTTGCTTCCTGTGTTGAGAAAGCCATCCGTGAAAGACCCGCTAATTATTTATGGAGCCACCGAAGATGGAAATGGGAATTTGATGAAACGAAGCACGGTAACCTTGTTATTAAATAAAAACGGTCGGGAGGGCTTACTGCCACCGGACCGTTTTTTATCTGGCTACGATTCAATGACTAATTTAACACTTCAGCTGTTTTCTCTATCTCAAATTTCTCTGGTAATTCTTTGATCCTACCCCAGCCGCCTACCACATTCCGGATATTATGGATGCCCTGGCGTTTGATTAATGAAGAAGCAATTACACTCCTGTATCCGCCGGCACAGTGCACATAAATATTATGGTTATCATCAAAGTTTGCCATGCTTCCCGGATCTGCTAAATCAGCTAAAGGGATATTCACGGCCTCTTTAATATGCCCATCCCCAAACTCAGCCTCTTTTCTTACATCTACAATAACAATATTTGGGTCGAATGGCATGTCCATAGCCAGCTCATCTGCCTCAACATCAATAATCATATCAATCTTTTCTCCAGCCGCAAGCCATGCTTCATATCCACCCTCTAAATAACCTTCTATCTTGTCAAAACCAACCCTTGCCAAACGCACAATGGTTTCTTTTTCTTTCCCCCTTTCGGTTACCAGAATGATATTTTTATCGAAAGGTAAAATGCTTCCTGCCCATTCTGCAAAACGCCCATCTAAACCAATACTGATGGAGCCAGGTACAAAACCTTGTGTAAACGTATCGGAGATCCGGGTGTCCAGTATAATCACACCATCTTCATTTGCCTTTTCTTTGAAAGCCGGAATACTTAAAGGGTTCAACCCTTTTTCCATCAGAGCATCTAAACTTTCATATCCTTCTTTATTGATCTTGGCATTAATAGGAAAATATTGTGGAGGCACGGCCAATCCTTCTGTAACAGCTTTTATAAATTCTTCACGTGTCTGCGGTTGCAATGCATAATTGGTTTTCTTTTGCTCGCCAATGGTGCTGAAAGTTTCTGGCCCAAGGCTTTTGCCGCAACTGCTGCCGGCACCATGTGCGGGATAAACGATTACCTCATCAGCTAATGGAAGTATTTTATTTTGCAGGCTTACATACATCATTCCCGCAAGGTCCTCCATGGTTATTTCGTTTCCCTTTTGGGCAAGGTCGGGGCGGCCAACATCACCTACAAATAAAGTATCACCGGTAAAAACAGCATGATCTTTTCCAGATTCATCCTGTAAAAGATAACAGCTGCTTTCGAGTGTATGGCCGGGGGTATGTAAAACTTTTATTTTTAGTTTACCTATCTCAAATACTTCCCCATCTTTGGCAACATGCACAGAAAATTTCGTTACGGTATCTGGGCCATACACAATAGTGGCTCCGGTAGCGGCGGCAAGGTCTAGATGGCCGCTTACAAAATCTGCATGAAAATGGGTTTCGAAAATGTATTTGATTTTCGCTTTTCTCTGCACGGCCAACTGCAGGTATTCTTCGATATCACGCAAAGGATCAATAACAGCGGCTATCCCATCACTCTCAATATAATAAGCAGCCTCACTAATACAGCCTGTATATAATTGCTCTATGAACATATCTTCCGGTTTAGGCAAAGGTAATGTCAAGCTTCAGGCCAAAGGGCAAACGAAAGCATAAAACAGTCAAAATTGTCACAAAAAATGTCAACCTACCAGTGTTTCCACAAATTGAACCACTTCCGCAAGGCGGTTATAATTGACTGAGTAAAAAATGAATTTACCATCGCGCGAGGTACTTACAATACCTGCCCTGCGCAAAATAGCAAGGTGTTGAGAGGCTACGGACTGTTCTAACCTGAGTTTTACATAAATCTCGGTAACAGTCATTTTCTGGTGCTCATCTAATAGTTTAATAATCTGCTGGCGTAGCTTATGATTAATGGACCTAAGAATAAGTGAAGCTTTTTTTGTGTGTAAAAAATCAACCTTTATCTGGGTTTTGCCATTAAGTAAGACAACGGCTTGAAGTGATTGGCTCATGACAATAAAAGTTATAATTGGGGGTTAAGAAACTAAAATCGTACATATAAAGTTATAGAAAATGTTTCTGGTTTCATAGTATAAATTTTGTGAATATTTTTAATGCCACTGGTTATGCGGCTTTTACGGGCCTTCCGCCGGCGCTTGCTGATAGTTACCCTTCATTTGTTTTTGTTGCCTGAAGGGTTAAAGAACTCTTTTACATACAAGGGTTCGGCATAGGCAAGTTCAGCAAAAAGGTTTGACTGATAAGCTATTAGCGCACGTAGGGCAAGATGGGATGCATTATGGAGTACATTGGGGAAAGAGGCATTGGGGTGGGAAATAACCCCCTTCAGTTTTTGCGCACCGCTGCCGCTGAAGATGATTGGCTGCCGGGTGAGTAATTCACTAAATGCAGTTTCATCCATAATAAGAGCGTGCGGGCTTTCCATTTCCTGTAAAGAACTGTTATAGGTGGATGTGAATACTTCCATTCTTCGGGCATCAATCAATGGGCAAATAAGGGCTGATAAACTGAAGGGTTGTAAGGTAGATTGATAATGCGATAGCACTGCCTGCGCCATTACTTCTAAAGTATTTATTAAGACCAGGGGTTTTTGTAATGCATAACAAATACCCTTAGCCGAAGCCAGCCCAACACGCAAACCCGTATAACTTCCCGGGCCAGCTGTTACAGAAACAGCATCAACATCTTTCAATTGAAAACCATTATCGCGCATCAGTTTCTGAATGGCAGGTTGTACAAAAGATGCATGGTTTTTTTGCTCGGCGCTCTCAATCAATCCCAACACATCACTCCCTTTGCTTATGCAAATGCTGGCGTGTTCGGTGGCAGTATCTATGTGTAAGAGTAAAGACATTTATAGAAAATTAATTTCTTTTTCGAGGGCCGGTGCTACTGCATACCGGCTATCTGTTTGATGTAATTTTTTAAGTAAGTTGTATATTTTTATCAAGCCGATTTTTTCACTCCATTCAAAAGGGCCATAAGGATAATTGGTGCCCAGCTTCATAGCCGTATCTATTTCTGCTTTGGAACTGATCTCATCACCCAATCCAAAATAGGCTTCATTAATGATCATGGCGATAACCCTTGCTGCAACCATACCCGGGGTATCGGGCACCGGATGATATTTCCATCCAAGTTCATCCAGAATATGTATGGCCTGAATATAAGTTTGAGCATCTTGGCTTCCAGCAGGTATATCTGCGGTGGCTAACTCAATTATCTCTCTTTTCAAAAAACCATTCCATGCATTTATACGGATACAATTAGCAGGCAATGTCTCTCCTGTTAAAATCACTGCATTCACAAAAACAGGTTTATCAGTAATTCCGGTAAAAGTGGAACCCTGTTCTTCAAACAGAAGGTCAAAATAAGCATCTGCACCGGGGATAGACGGATCATCTGACAGCCAGGTAACCAATACAGTACCAGGAATGTTTTTAGAAAGGAATTCTGCCCGCTGCTGATCATCTGCTTTAACCACTATATGCATAAGAATTTCTTAGACAGCAAATTTAGGTTGGCAGGTTGATAGAAATGCAGCAATTTGCTGCTGATTAAAACAATTGTTATGTCAAAACAGATCATCAATACAGATAAAGCGCCGGCACCCATCGGCCCATACAACCAGGCTGTTAAAGCAAACGGATTTCTTTTTATAAGTGGTCAGGTAGCATTTATACCGGCTACCGGCGAATTGGAACTCAGCAGTATCGAGGCCGAGGCACACCAGGTAATGAAAAATCTGTCGGCTATTTTGGAAGAAGCGAAAATTACCTTTGATCACGTGGTTAAAACGACTATTTTCCTGAGTGATATGGCTTTGTTTGCTAAAGTAAATGAAGTATATGCCACTTATTTCAAGGGAGATCATCCTGCGCGCGAAACCGTTGCAGTTAAAGGGCTGCCAAGGGGTGTGAATGTAGAGATCAGTGTGATTGCTGTGGTAGATCTGTAAAGTATTTTACTTCAACATTTTTTGTTCAATATTCATTAATAGCGGTTATTGCATAGCTGGTCGTAAACACCTTTGGTTCATTCGGTCTAAGTAAAATCAGTCCCATCCCATTATTAAAATTATTCGGTGCCCCGCTCAGGTTTTCTATCGCAATACTTTTGCGGTGGTTGGGGGTGTATATCTGTAAAATGGGATAGCTTTTATCCGGCTCAACGGTTAACTTTAAAACCTTATTACTAAGCACACATGATGGCTGTGTACCTAATGGATCTAATTGATATGAATTATCTAGAGAAATATCCAGTAAAGAACTGCCATTGATAAACCGGGTGTCTGCTATTGTTTTGCCTGTTGGTAATAAATCGCCATCAAACGCTAACTGTGTAGAACTATTAAACTGTAATATGCAATCATCAACCGACCCACCCAAACGAAAATACGGGTGCCAGCCATCTGCGAGCGGAATGGGTTGTATGTTATGATGCACCACCGTAGTCGCAACGGTTAATTTATTCCCCGCTTCCAGTTTCCAGTTAAGGGTAATGTTGTAGGTGAAAGGATAGCCATCATCTGATCCCTGATATTGATATAAAAGGGTTGCCTTTGCCTGCGAAGTATCCGCGCAGGTGCTCACTATTGCATATATACCATCGTACACCAAACCATGTATCGCATGTTGTTTGAGATAGTGTTTGTTTACATGATAGGCTTTATTATCAAATTGGTAATTGCCTTTATACATCCGGCAAACAAATGGGCTTAGCTTGGCACTTTTAAAACCATTCGTTATATTTTTTATGGCATCAGCTACTGAGTTAAAGCCGTCTACTATATTTATCAGGTTATTGGCAAGTGGTATCTTAAACGAATTAAGTAAGCCGCCAAAAGTATAGATCTCCGCTTCGCAACCGGAATCAGTATCGTGTAAAGTAATGACTGGAAATGCTTCTTGCTCACGAATACTGACTGTAAAAGGCATAACGGTGTTTTCAGGTTTGAAAGTAAGAAGTTTCTTAATAAGCACTGTTGCCAATTAAAAGCTAACACCCGTTAACTTTTGCCACCAATACTGTAAATTTGTCCTTTAGTTTAAAATAAGTTCATGTCATACACCCTCCAACATAAAGTACGTATCGTAACAGCGGCCAGTTTATTTGATGGTCATGATGCAGCTATTAATATCATGCGCCGGATTTTACAGGCCAAAGGGGCCGAAATCATTCACCTCGGTCATAACCGGAGTGTGGCAGAAATTGTAGAATGCGCCATTGAAGAAGATGTGCAGGGTATTGCCATTACGAGTTACCAGGGTGGTCATGTAGAGTTTTTTAAATACATGAAAGACCTGCTCGATCAAAACGGTTGTGGCCATATAAAAATATTTGGTGGCGGTGGCGGCACTATTTTACCCGAAGAAATCCGCGTGCTGCATTCGTATGGTATCACACGCATTTACAGTCCGGATGATGGCCGGCACATGGGATTAGAAGGGATGATCGAAGACGTGATCAAACAATGTGATTTCAGCTTAAACGGAAATGGCGAATACAAAAACCCAATGACCCTGGGCGAAATGAAAGATGTGCGTAAAGTAGCACGATTAATAACGAATGCAGAAAACGGACTCCAAACTCCAAACTCCAAACTCCAAACCCCAAACCAAAAGATTCCCGTATTGGGCATAACCGGCACGGGCGGTGCAGGAAAAAGTTCCGTAACTGATGAGATCGTACGCCGGTACCTGCATAACTTCAGCGATAAAACCATTGCCGTTATTTCTGTTGACCCATCCAAGAAAAAAACCGGTGGAGCCTTACTGGGAGATAGGATTCGGATGAATGCCATCTCGCATGGCCGCGCATACATGCGCAGCCTCGCAACCCGAGATGATAATACGGCACTAAGTGCACATGTGCAGGATGCGATTGATATCTGTAAAGCCACAGGTTTTGATTTTATCATTTTAGAATCAGCAGGAGTGGGACAAAGCGATGCATCTATTTTGGATTATTGTGATGTGAGTTTATATGTGATGACACCCGAATACGGGGCAGCATCCCAGCTAGAGAAAATAAATATGCTCGATTACGCTGATGTCGTCTGCATCAACAAATTCGATAAAGCCGGCGCACTGGATGCATTGCATGATGTTCGCAAACAATTCAAACGCAATCATAATTTATGGACAGCCAAAGATGAGGACCTGCCTATTATAGGCACTATCGCCGCACAGTTTAACGATGCCGGCATAAACGAGTTATTCGAAAAAATATTCGAAACAATAGGAAAAAAATGTGAAGCAACTTTTTTTGCTTTTCTCTCTTTAGGCAGCAGAGAAGGCCGGGTTGAGTCAACCACCACTAAGTCGCAGATCATCCCGCCAAAACGTGTCCGTTACCTGTCAGAAATAACTGAAAATAACAGGGCATATGATGCATGGGTAACAGAACAAAGTACCATCGCGTCAAAACTTTATCAAATTGCCGGTACGATCCAGGCATTTGAATCTACCCCCTCATTGCACAACGGAGAGGCAGGCGGTGAGTCCATTCTTTTAAGTATGAAAGATCATTTCGAAAAACAACTCCACCCGGAATGTAAAAAATTGGTTGATCAATGGCCCTCACTTGTTAAAAAATATACTTCAGATTTTTTTGAATACCAGGTGCGTAATAAAATTATCAAACAACCCTTAACAGTTACTTCCCTCAGTGGCTCACGGATACCGAAAGTAGTATTGCCCAAATACAAAGATTGGGGCGATTTACTGCGTTGGCAGCTACAGGAAAATGTACCAGGCGAGTTTCCTTACACGGCGGGTGTATTTGAATTAAAGCGCCAGGGCGAAGACCCTACCCGGATGTTTGCCGGCGAAGGCGGTCCTGAGCGGACGAACAAAAGGTTTCACTATGTTTCAATCGGTCAGCCTGCCATACGCTTATCTACTGCATTCGACAGTGTTACGCTTTATGGAGAAGACCCTGCCCCACGCCCTGATATTTATGGAAAAGTAGGCAATAGCGGAGTAAGTATTGCTACGGTAGATGATGCCAAAAAATTATACAGCGGTTTCGATCTTTGCGATCCGAAGACTTCGGTAAGTATGACCATCAATGGCCCCGCACCCATGTTATTGGCATTTTTTATGAATGCGGCTATCGACCAATTATGTGAGAAATGGATAGATGCCAATAACGAATGGCCGAGGGTAAATGAATATATCCGAAAAAAATATGAACATGCACCCAAGCCTGTTTACTATAACCCGTCTTCACCTGAACGTTTGCCTGAAGGAAACAATAGCTTAGGTCTGCAATTATTAGGTGTAAGTGGTGATGAAGTATTGCCGAAAGATGTGTACGAAAAAATAAAGATGGAAGCATTATCGCAGGTGCGTGGTACGGTACAGGCTGATATATTAAAAGAAGACCAGGCACAAAATACCTGCATCTTTTCAACAGAGTTTGCATTGAAACTGATGGGCGATGTGCAATCTTACTTCATTGACCAAAAAGTGCGCAATTTTTATAGTGTCAGTATAAGTGGTTATCATATAGCTGAAGCTGGGGCAAATCCGATTACACAACTGGCATTCACTTTGTCTAACGGATTTACGTATGTTGAGTACTACCTGAGCCGGGGTATGCATATTGATGATTTTGCGCCAAACCTGTCTTTCTTCTTTAGCAACGGTATGGATCCAGAATATAGTGTTATAGGACGCGTAGCCCGCCGTATCTGGGCCAAAGCCATGAAATATAAATATAAAGGGAATGACCGTTCGCAAAAATTAAAATACCATATTCAAACCAGTGGCCGAAGTTTGCATGCGCAGGAAATTGATTTCAATGATATCCGTACAACCCTGCAGGCATTGTATGCCATCTATGATAATTGTAACAGCCTTCATACGAATGCTTACGATGAAGCCATTACTACCCCAACAGAAGAAAGCGTACGCAGGGCAATGGCTATACAACTGATTATTAACCGGGAATTGGGCACGGCTGTTACTGAGAATTTTATCCAGGGAAGTTATGCATTGGAAGAATTGACTGAATTGGTTGAAGAAGCCGTACTGGCTGAATTTGACAGGATCACAGATCGGGGTGGTGTGTTGGGTGCCATGGAAAGAATGTATCAGCGTAATAAAATACAGGAAGAGAGTTTGTATTACGAAACATTGAAACATACAGGAGAATTACCTTTGATAGGCGTAAATACTTTCCTGAATAAAAAGGGAAGCCCTACTATTTTACCAGGCGAGGTTATACGAAGTACCACAGAAGAAAAAGAACAGCAAATTCAAAACCTGGCATCTTTTCAAAAACGGAATGAGGTAAAAACAATCGAAGCTTTACAGCGGTTAAAAGAAGTGGCCATTAACAATGGCAACCTTTTTGCAGAATTGATGGAAGCAGTAAAATACTGCTCTTTAGGGCAGATCACCAATGCTTTGTATGAAGTGGGTGGCCAATACAGAAGAAATATGTAGTGCAAAATCTCAAAGTCATCAATCCAAATCTGTACTCTTCGTAAAACGAAACCCTCCCCTCATTGCACAGCGGAGAAGAGTGGACTGCATAAATTCCTTAAAAATGTATTATCTTAACCCCTACTTATAGCAATCTGCTAATACCAGAAATCAAAGCAAATGAAGCCAAGAATATTTTTTTTATCACTAATGATTATTTTTATGGGGCAGTATGTTAATGCCCAATCCAGGCGGTTCGACAGTTCGTTGAAAGTAGGAAAAGCCGGATTCAGGATACTGTGTAGCAATAAAAATGCAGAAAGAAATACAGTAACTGTTAACCCGATTGGCTTTGAAAGTGCTGCACGGGAAGTTTCCATAGAAGTAAAAGGTCGGATTGTTAAAGGTGAAGTTGATGACCTTAACAATGATGGCTTTCCTGACCTTGTGCTGTATGTATATAGTAGCGGCACAAAAAATGCCGGGACTGTTGTAGGAATCAGTTCAGATAAAAACGAAAGGTTCGTCCCTATCTTTTTCCCCGACCTGATGGATGATCCCAAGCTAAGGATAGGGTATTGGGGTAATGATGAATTTTCCTTAGTGGAAGGTTCTTTAATGAGGCGTTTCCCAATCTACACAACCACTGATACAGCCAATATTAAACCAACGGGAATGATGCGGCAAATACAATATAGGGTAACTTTAACCGAAAAAGGAGCACAAAAATTCAAAGTGGCGCGTAGCTATGAAACAGCAATAAAGCAGTAGCAATTTATGGGTATTATTAAAGAAGAGCCAATCGTAGGTTCTTTTTTTATGACGGTACATATTGAATCAGCCCAATAAGGATTACCACAAAAAACAGCTTGATTCAGTACCTTATTAAATTATTGTTGCCACTTCCTTTTCAGCTTTACGATCAGTATCTTTAAACCCTTGATCAAACCAGTTAATATGAAAAACGTATTTATTGCAGCTTGTCTTCTTTTTTCTGTCATTGGCTCTACTCAAACAATACAACAGGTTGAATCAAAAAAAGTAATGCTTCCCAATGGCTGGGCTTTAACACCTATCGGCCGAAGTTTCCCTTTAGGCGACCTGCCTTTGAATATTGCTGTCAGCAAATCCAAAAAATTAATGGCGGTTACCAATAACGGGCAAAGTGTACAAAGTATCCAGTTAATAGACCCTGCAACAGAAACGGTTCTTGATAACGTTATCATTCCCAAAAGCTGGTACGGATTGCAATTCAGTGCAGATGAAAAAAAATTATATGCGTCAGGAGGAAATGATAACTGGATAACAGAATATGCCATTCAAAATAAAAAATTGGTAGTAAAAGACAGCATCAGCCTCGGAAAAAAATGGCCCAACAAAATTTCCCCTACAGGTATTGCACTGGATGATAATAAGCAAATACTCTATGTTGTTACCAAAGACAATAATTCACTTTACCTGGTTGACCTCAAAACAAAAAAAACAATACAACAGTTCTCATTAGGTGGAGAAGCCTATGCCTGCGTACTATCGCCCGATAAAAAAGAACTGTATATCAGTTGCTGGGGATGTGATAAAGTATATGTGTTTGACACACAGAAAAGAAATATTACAACAGAAATACTGGTTGGTGATAACCCCAATGAATTGTGTTTATCGAAAAATGGTAAATACCTGTTTGTAGCCAACTCAAATGATAATTCAGTATCCGTTATTAATGTGGCGCAACGAAAAGTAATAGAAACACTCAATGTTGCACTTTACCCTGATGCACCGAACGGCTCTACTACCAATGGCCTTGCATTAAATAGTGATGAGAAAAAACTCTACATCGCGAATGCAGATAATAATTGTCTTTCTGTATTTGATGTATCGCAGCCCGGGCAGAGTAAGAGCAAAGGTTTCATACCTGTTGGATGGTATCCAACGAATGTAAAAGTGATCGGTAATAAAATATTTACCTCTAACGGCAAAGGTTTTTCTTCGATGGCAAATTTTTATGGCCCTAATCCATTCGCTAAAATGCAGGATGTTGTGTACCAGCAGGGTGATCCGGCGAAACCGAAAGACGTACAATATATTGGTGGCCTGTTTAAGGGAACCATGAGTATTATTGATGAACCTACCGAAAAGCAACTGAGCGTTTATTCGCAAGCTGTTTATCGAAGCACACCTTATAATAAAGCAAAAGAACTGATGGCAGAAGGTGAAGTAGAAAACCCCATTCCACGGAAAGTAGGTGAACAGGGCCCCATTAAATATGTATTCTATGTGATCAAGGAAAACAGGACGTACGATCAGATATTGGGTGATGTAAAAGAAGGCAATGGCGACCCGCGACTGGTATTGTTTGGGGAGAATATAACACCTAATCAACATGCACTTACCAAAGAGTTTGTATTACTTGATAATTTTTATGTAGACGGAGAAGTTAGTGCGGATGGGCACAACTGGAGCACCGGTGCATATGCGACGGATTTTTTAGAAAAGAACTGGGTAACCAGTTATGGTGGAAGAGGTGGTGGTTACGATGCCGAAGGCAACCGTGCAGTAGCCAATAACAAAGGAGGGTTTATTTGGGATCATTGCAAACGTGCGGGAGTGAGCTACAGAACATATGGGGAATTTGCAGACAACTATAAGCCTAATATCCCGGTTTTGAAAAATCATGTGTGCCCTTATTTTACTGGATGGGATTTAAAAGTAAAAGATACCACACGCTTTTACCAATGGAAAAAAGAATTCGATTCTTTAGTATCTGTTAATGCCGTTCCACGATTTAATAGCGTTAGGCTTGGCGCAGATCATACCGAAGGGTTGCGTAAAGGAAGGCCAACGCCTTATGCACACGTGGCGGATAATGATTTGGCCGTGGGTCTGTTTGTAGAATACCTTAGCAAGAGCCCGATCTGGAAAGAAACTGCCATATTTATTATTGAGGATGACGCGCAAAATGGCGCAGATCATGTGGATGCACACCGCAGCACGGCGTATGTTGCCGGGGGTTTTGTAAAACGCAGTTTTGTTGATCATACCATGTACTCAACCTCTTCCATGCTTCGTACAATCGAACTGATACTGGGTATACCTCCTATGAGTCAATATGATGCTGCTGCACAACCCATGTGGCGTTGCTTTACCAATAAATTTAATCCTGCAGGATTTATGGCAAGAAATGCGAACGTAAATCTTATGGATAAGAATACAGCGATGAATGAATGGCAACAACGTTCAGAAAAATTTAACCTTGCAAAAGAAGATGCAGTTCCGGATCTTGAATTTAACCGGGTGCTTTGGCATGGGATCAAGGGCGATAAAATACCTTTCCCGGGTCCTAAACGTGCCGCATTCTTTAAGCCGGTAAAAAAAGTGGAAAAAGATGCTGATTAATTATCTCCCCGAAGTGATGATAACTTTCGTAACTATTTTTTCAGCACCTGTATTATCACGGATTATAACAAGATAAATACCACTGGCAATTTTGGAGCCATTATAGTTACGCCCGTTCCAAACAGCCTGCCCACCGAGGGCCCTGGTTTGAAATACCAGTTTCCCGTTTAATTCGGTAATTTTTACTAGCGGATTTTCAATCAATCCGCGAATGGCAATAGTGCCGTTATACCCGGGTGGAACCGGGTTTGGAAAAACCAACACATTTTCATTGGATGAACCACCCTCAGTAGCAGTGCTTCGAAAACTGCAAATACCTTTGAAAGTAGAAATGAATACTTCGCCTGTATCCGGATCAACAGCGATTCGTTTTATATCATTGCTCAATAGGGGGCTGTTCTCTTCCGTAAAACGATAAATAATTTTATCGCCATCCGGAGAGATAAGCCATACACCATTTTTAGTGCCGATCCATTTTCGGTTAGCCCCGTCTGCCGCCATGCACTGTACTATTTCATCTTTAAATAATAAGCCCGCAAACCTATCCTGTTGAACAATTGGTAAAGTTGCATCGCAGCTTTGGGGGCTGAATACATCTGAGATACAACGGATAATGCCAATCCCCCTGTCAGTACCCACCCAGATAAAACCATTTCTTTCTTTTAATAAACATAAAACATTATTACCTGGAAGGTTCCCATTCCCGGCTCCCTGCCGGTAGAACTTCCATTTATCATCGGCGATATTATCAATACTTTGGCCATAATTATAACAAAACACCCCATTGTCTTTCGGGCTCACAATCCATAATTGATTGATATCATCCACTACTATCTGGCTAACCGCATTTTCCAGGTGCGTAAAAGGAATCGTAAAGGCTTTCCAGGTATTATCTGTTTTACGAACCTGCAGGTTTTGAGCGGCACCGTAATTACTGATCCATAAATTATTGTTTTGATCAAATGCAAGGCCACTTACCCGGTAACTTGTTGGGTCGCCAATTGCCGCTTGTAATGTGCTATTATTTTTTTTAAAGATAACAGGTGGTGAAGCACCTTTGAAGTTTACCAATCCTCCTCCATAACTCCCTGCCCAAAGACTGGCATCCAATGGATCTACAACTACTGTAATAAAATCCAGTACCGAATCAAGAGCGGGTACGTTAAAAAAACTCTTATAGTTCCATTGATCGAGTTGATAAATAAAAACACCATCTCTGTTATATTGATAGTTCCAGGCACTGTTTACGCTACCGGCAGCAGCATAGAGTATACCATTTTGTATTGCTATATCGCCACTGGCAGTTCCGGGCGGCCCATTAGGTATGAAGCGCTCAACACCTGCACCAAATTTCGACAGGCCCCCAAACTGATCGGCTACCCAGGGAATGCCATTATCGAGGATAGCAGACCTTGGAAAAGAAATCACGCCGCTTTGTGAAATTATTTTTTCAATAATACCAGTTGTAGTAAGAACAATAACCCTCGCATTACCGGTTATCGTGCGTTGGCAAACCAATAATTTATTTTCTGAGGCAGTAATTTTCACCACTGGCCACGCTACATCTGCGTATAACGGAATCCAGTTGCTGCCATTAAGTATGTATAGAGAATCGCCTTTTTGTGCAATGACTTTATTATTGGTTGTTACAATATTATTTATGCTTCCACCGGGTAAACCACTTTGACTGCTTATATTTTGCCAGAAAGCATAGTTTGAAATATTAGGAGAATTGATTGAAATACTTTTTAAGCCTTCATCAGTAGCTGCATAAAACAAAGAACCATCACTTGTGAACCCGTTTATTTTAACCTGTGCTCCATTATTGCCAATAAACCAAGTGTCTTTGATCTCATATTTGGGAAGGTTTATAACAATAACTCCCAGGCCACTGGATAGATAGGCTAACCCATCCTTGCAATAAATATCATAGATCGTTTTATTCCCTGCAATAGTGCTTCGTTTGATGTCACCGATATTTTTTACACTGCGGCCCTTTAAAATATCCAGGTTACTATTTTGATAAGCAACGACTACCTGTTGGGTTAACGCATCCCACCCAATACATTGTACACCGATATCATTCAATCCGGTGACTTTACTAAATCTTTCAAACTCATTATTAGCGTCAATTGCAAAAAGATTGGTATTTGTAGCGCAGTATAACTGGTCGCCTTTTACAACCTGTATTGTGTTCTGATAATTCAGGTGTTCCCTCCATTGCCCGATTGGAGGAATAGAATTTTGTGCAAGGGATGTAAAGCTGAAAATGAAAAGGGGTAATAACGATAAAAAAACAGTTTTTTTTATCGCAATTGGCAGGTTGACTTTTGAATTGATAAATGGATGCTTTGAGAAAAGAGTTATCAAATAAACAACAAAATAAAGCATCCCCTGTAATTTGTAGAATTAATGCATTGCTTGCTGGAATATTAAATAGTAACAATGCTGTTCTTGATAGCAAAAATAGCTAACCCAACCCTCGTTTTGACATCCAGTTTTTTGAAAAGATTATCCCTGTACGTATCAATAGTGCGGGGACTTAGGCACATTTCGTCAGCAATTTCCTTATATGTTTTTTCAGTACAAATCCATTTCAGAAAAGTTACCTCGTTTTCAGTCAGTGTATTTAATGCAAAAGTATCGGTATCAAAAACCTCCTCGTGATTAATGTAGTGCATGAGTTTGTTACTCACTAACTCATTTATAAAATAACCACTATCACGGATATTATCGAGCGCTTCCTTAAAAATTTTGGGTTTACTATCTTTAAGGATATAGCCACGGGCCCCATTTTTCAGCATTCTTATAATGGCGGTATCATTTTCCAGCATGCTAAGCACGAGCACTTTGGTTTGTGGCAAATTGGCCTTAATCCAGCTGGAGGTTTCATATCCATCCATAACGGGCATGGTAATATCCAATAAAACAATATCCGGTGGCGTTTTTGCTTTTACTTTTTCAATAAATTGTTTCCCATTATTCGCCTCCATAACAACTTTAAAACCCTCAAATGAATTGATGATAGCTACAAGACCTGTTCTTAGTAACTCATGATCATCAACTAATGCAACGAATGTCATAGTAAGGGAGATTTGGGTTTGATGTATAAAGTTATGGTTGTTCCGTTACCTTGTTCGCTTTTTATATCAATAGTTCCATTAACCATTTTAGCCCGGTTAGCGATATTTTGTAACCCAATACCCGGACGGTCTTTTTCTAACAGGTTGGTATTAAATCCAATACCATTATCACTGATACGAATGGTGGTTAGATCGTCGTGGTTACTTATGTGAACATCAATTTTACTGGCTGAAGCATGTTTGATAAT
>JANXUL010000286.1 GCA_025356235.1 Bacteroidota bacterium | reverse complement strand
TGCAGGAGCCGCTGCGCATGATTACCAGCTTTCTCGCACAACTGGATAAAAAATATGCAACCCTGATAGATGAAAAGGGTAAACAATACATTGATTTTGCGGTAGACGGTGCCAAACGAATGCGGCAGATCATACTTGACCTGCTGGAATTCTCAAGAGTGGGCAGGACCGAAGAAATTAAAGAAAAAATTGATTTATATGAATTGATCACTGAAATTGAAGGATTATATAGAAAACAGATCAAAGAGAAAGATGCTGTTATTGAACTGGGAGCGCTTCCTTTTCTGTTTTCCTACAAAACACCCCTTCGCCAGGTATTTCAGAACCTTATCAGCAATGCGCTAAAATATACACGTAATGAAGTGCCCGTCAAAATTCAAATTACGGCACAAGAACTGGAAATGCATTGGCAGTTTAGCATTACAGATAATGGCATCGGTATTGAACAAGAATACTTTGAGAAAATTTTTATCATCTTTCAACGGTTGCATAATAAAGATGAGTTCTCAGGAACAGGTATTGGATTGGCCATTACAAAAAAAATTATAGATGGGATGGGTGGAAAAATATGGGTAGAATCAGAGGAAGGCAAAGGCAGTAGTTTTAATTTTACATTGCAAAAATAATGCTGACCAACATCCTGAGTGCCTACACTAAAAAAAGAATTAAACAGTGCTATACCCATTAAAGCAGCAAAGAGAAAAATTGGCCTGAGAACGAAATTATCCTTTAACGGTACGATCTTTTTATTAATATTCTATAACACGCCAAATAGCTTATATGAGATTAATACATATTTTATTAGTAGAAGATAATGAAGGCGATATCCTTCTTACCAAGGAGGCTTTTGAAGATGCTAAAATACTCATCAGATTAAGCGTGGTAAAAGATGGAAAAGAAGCCATTGATTTTCTAAATAGACAGGGAAATTATAAAGATGCTGAATTACCCGACCTTATGCTACTGGATGTAAACCTGCCGAAGAAGAATGGGCATGAGGTTTTGCAATATATCAAAGGAATTGATTTTTTGAAACATATCCCTGTAATAATGTTAACCACTTCTTCATCGCAAAAAGATATAGATTTTTCCTATAAGAACTATGCAAACTGTTTTATCACTAAGCCGGTTGAAGCAAGTGATTTTATCAAGGTAGTCACATCAATAGAAAAATTCTGGGTTTCTATCGTTACATTACCAACCAGATAAGCTTTCGGCCATGTTAAAAGACAAAAAAACATATCGCATTCTGGTAATAGAAGATAATACGGGTGATTTTACCATAGTGGAGGATTTTTTAATAGAACAGTTTGCAGACCCGGTTATTATGCGTGCCATTAATTTTAAGCAGGTATGCGAAATTTTATCCTCCGATAACAACATGTATGATGTTATTTTACTAGATCTTACTTTACCCGATAAAAGTGGCCAACACTTAATTAATGAGATGCTGCAACTGGCCCCCCGGTATCCGATCATCATCTTAACTGGATACACAGATATTTATTTCAGCATTCGGTCTATCTCTTCCAACATTTCCGATTATCTGTTAAAAGATGAATTGACTGCTGCCATGCTTTACAAAAGCATTATTTATACAATAGAACGTAATAAAAATATTTCGGAAATTAAAAAATCAGAAAAAAGATACAGTGACCTTTTTCGGTTAAGTCCACAACCCATGTGGCTGTATGATCCGGAAACGTATAGATTTGTTCAGGTAAATAAAGCTGCCATTGAACACTATGGATTTAGTGAAAAGGAATTTTTGAATATGACGATCTTCGAAATCAGACCGGAAGAAGATATTCAAACAACAAAAGACGTTGTGATAAATAATAAAATTAAAAATGAGGGCACTTATGTAGGCAGGTTCAGTCATTGTAAGAAATCCGGCGAAATCATTGAAGTAGAAATTTACAGCACACCCATTATCATAAGTGATAAAGAATTCAAATCTGTAATAGCTATTGATATTACAGAAAAGTTATTGCATGAAGACAAATTAATTCAGGCCATTCTTAAAACACAGGAAGATGAGCGCTATGAGATTGGGGGCGAGCTACATGATAATATATGCCAGATCCTGGCAGTGAGCCAGATGAGCCTCGATAAACTTTCAGAATCTTTACCATCATCTAAAACAGTTTGGTTTGATAAGTGCAGGGACTGCCTTTCATTGGCTTTGGATGAAATACGGAACCTTTCTCACCGGATGGCACCGGCATTTTTTAATAACACAACAGTAGAAGAAGCATTCAGAAAATTATTTCATTCCTTTAATATAGATGACAGGTATAAAATCATACTTCGGTTTGATGATAAGGTTAAAGAATATCCCATAAACGTTGAGATACAATTAAACCTTTACAGGGTATTGCAAGAACAGTTGCGAAATATTTCGAAATATGCCCATGCTGCAATAATTGAGGTGGATGTTTTTATTATTCCGGAATACCTTAGAATGACCGTTTTAGATAATGGCATTGGATTTACCATTGATTCGGCTAAAGAAGGTATTGGGTTAACCAATATGAAACGTCGAGCAGAATTAGTGGGTGGTAAATTAGAAATTGAATCATCACCTGGTAATGGATGTAAAATAATAGTAGATATCCCCTTGCAGCAGATTAAATAAAGAAACAACTGTTTGATAACAATTGTTACAAAACTACCCATAGTTATCAAAAGATAACTCAACGGAAATCAAAATACAGGGTACCCATAAAAGAATGGTTTTTGTTTTGCACATTCCTTCTGCTCTGCGGCCCCATTAATTCTGCAGACTGAAACTTAGTTCCTATGGCAGATAT
>JANXUL010000250.1 GCA_025356235.1 Bacteroidota bacterium | reverse complement strand
GTATCTTGATAGTGGTATTTGTAGCGGGATCAAATACCCTGGCTAGCAGCCCCGTCCGGTTATATACAGCAACAAAAGGGGTAGATGTTACCCTGAAAAAAGAAGGTACAAAATATTTGGGATCACGGCCGATACGAACATTTAAAAACCTATCCAGCCCATAATTTGTGTAAAACTCCCTGATCTCATTCAGTGGCTTGTATGCCACCAGGATAAAAAAAACATTCTTAAGACTATCCATACTTTTCACAAGCTCCTTAACGGTATATTGGCAATGGCCGCAATCCGGTGCAAAATAAATAATGGCTGTGTATTCGTACTTGGGTACCTGCGCTTTGGTAAAATAAGTACTATCCGGTTGCAGGATGGTGAAATCGGGTATATGAAGATCTTTTTTGTATGGCGGGGTATTGTCAACCGGTGATTGAGCTGAACCTGACATAACAGCCATCAAAAAGAAAAAAAATAAATATCTGTTTTTCATAAAAAAGTATTCAATCAATTTTGTTTAAGAACGGGGTGTACCGTTGGCTTCCATCATTCGCATCTGCTTTGCATCCTGTAAAAAATCTGATGCAAAAATAAAATTATTCAACAATTCATCCTTACTGAAAATAATGTCTTTGTTCGACCCTTCCCATTGCTTGTGACCCTGGTGCAGGTAAACAATATGGTCGCCTATTTCCATTACACTGTTCATGTCGTGTGTAACAACAATGGTGGTTATATTAAATTCCAATGTGATTTCTTTAATCAGTTTATCAATTACCAATGAAGTTTGCGGGTCAAGTCCGGAATTGGGTTCATCGCAAAATAAATATTTTGGATTGAGTACAATTGAGCGTGCAATACCCACCCTTTTTTTCATCCCCCCACTTATCTCAGACGGATATCTTTTGTGTGCGTCTTTCAGGTTTACGCGGTCTAATACTTCGTCTGCCCTTTTCTTTTTTTCCGCCTGCGTCCAGTTGGTAAACATATCCAATGGAAATAAAACATTCTGCTCCACCGTCATCGAATCAAATAAAGCCGTTCCCTGGAAAAGCATGCCTATTTTCTGACGAAGCAGTTTGCGTTCGTCATTTTCCATCGTCATCATATTGGCCCCATCATATAAAATGGCCCCTTCATCAGGTTGAAAAAGGCCGACCATACATTTGGTCAATACTGTTTTTCCGCTCCCGCTGGTACCAATGATCAGGTTACACTTGCCTGCTTCCATTACGGCACTGATATCTTCCAGGATCACCCGGTCGTCAAACTTCTTTTGTATGTGCTGTATTTCAATCATTCAGATGTAAACTACTGTTTTGTTCTATAAGACTTCTACCTGGTTTCTTAATAAATCCTCAAAAATATCCCTTCTGCCAATCAGGTGCGACTTTCCCTTACTAACCAAAACCTGTGCCGGTTTAAAGCGGGCGTTATAATTACTGCCCATTTCAAAGCCATAAGCCCCTGCATTATAAAAAACAAGGCGGTCGCCTTCGCGAACCTCGTTCAGTGCCCTGTCTGAAGCAAAAGTGTCTGTTTCACAGATATTACCGGTTATGGTATACAATTGGGTTGGAGCATTGGGGTTACTGATATTTTGTATGCGGTGATAGGCTTCATAGAACATGGGCCTGATCAAATGATTAAAACCACTGTTCACACCAGCAAAAATGATAGAACCGGATTGCTTTAACACATTTACCTCAGTGATAAAATACCCTGCTTCACTTACCAGGAACTTACCCGGCTCAAACCATGCTTCAAAATCCCGCTTATAGGTTTCTTTAAGTTTATTCAGTACCCCGGCTACTTTTTCGCCTAATAAGGATACATCAGTTCCTGTTTCACCCTCTTGGTAAGGTACTTTAAAACCACCGCCAAGGTCGAGGTAGCTTAGTTCGGGAAAATGAGGAGCCAGTTCAAAAAAGATATCGGCCACCTGCATAAATACCGAAACATCTTTTATTTCACTGCCGGTATGAACGTGTAGGCCGCAAATAAAGAGGTTATTTTCCTGCACAAGGGCCAGGATTTTATCTATTTGTTCAATGGGTATCCCAAACTTGCTTTTTTCATGCCCGGTAGATATCTTCAAATTACCACCCGCCATGATATTGGGCCGCAGGCGGATACCAACAGGATAGGAATGCCCGAATTTTTTACCGAATTTTTCAAGGTTCGAAAGACTGTCAATATTCACGTTCACGCCTAATGAAACAGCTTCTTCAATTTCGCTGAAAGCGATACCATTACTGGTGTAGAGGATACTCGCCGGTTCAAAGCCAGCCCTTATGGCGAGGTGTATTTCATTCACCGAACTACAATCAATATTACAGCCCAGAGAACGGATGTGTTTAAGTATATTAATATTGGTTAATGCCTTGCTTGCATAGAAAATTTTCGCATTGCTTTGTTTGAATGCCTGCTGCAGTTTCTGGTATTGTTCCGTTATTTTTTCGGCATGGTATACGTACACAGGGGTGCCATACTCATTAGCGATACCGATTAACTGTTCGTTGGATAATGATTGAGACATGTTGCGAAGATAGCAGGGGATTGGGAAATTTTGGAATTAGGAAACCGGAGGAAACTCAATTCCGAAATTAAGCAAGGTCTTTATTCAGGAGTTTCTGTCGTTCCTTCGTCTTTCATTCCTTCTTCTTCCGCATCATTTTTAATGATAAGTTCGCCATCTTCATTTACAGTGATGGCCGAAATAGCGGCGTCTGATTTTTCTTCAACGGGTTCTTCTTCGGCGATCGTTTCTGCTACCGGCAGGTCGGTAAAACCATGAGGGTTCATGAGGGTGCCTTCCACGATCTGCTCCGATAATACTTCCCGTATTTTTGGCAGATCGGCAGCTGAGTTGATGCCGAAATAATCCATGAAATTCTTGGAGGTAGCATATACCAATGGTTTGCCCGGCATATTCTCATTACGGCCACTGATCAGTACCAATTCTTTTTCCAGTAATTTCTGGATACTGTAATCGCTGTTCACGCCACGTATAGCTTCTATTTCGCCTTTGGTAATGGGTTGCTTGTAGGCAATGATGGCCAGGGTTTCCAACGCTGCATTTGACAGGCGTTTCAGGAATTTATCGCCATTCAGTTGTGCGATGGTGGTATGATAGCTTACTTTGGTGAGGAACTGCCAGCCACCGCCGCTTTCCCTCACTTCAAACGGATAAAATTCAGAGTCGTATTTTTCACGGATACCTTCCAGGGCGCTCTCTACCTGGTCAAGCATAACCCTTTCTTCTAAAAAACCAAATGTGTTGTTGATGAGTTCCACAATATCTAACGAGGTCAATGGTTTTTCACTGGCGAAAATTAAAACTTCTATGTGTGGTATGATCTGGCTGATTTCCATGTGTAGTAAGAAAATTTGAAAATATGCTAATTTAAAAATTTGAAAATGGGAAAATAATATAATTAAAATGCAGGCCCTGCCTGTATCATTTTCAAATTAGCCTATTTTCAGATTCTCAAATTAAATTATCCCTGTAAAGCGGCCGCGCCACTTACAATCTCCGTAAGTTCAGTTGTAATGGCCGCCTGTCTTGCGCGGTTATAACTGATCTTGAGGGATTTTAATAATTCGTTTGCGTTTTCACTTGCTTTATCCATTGCTGTCATACGTGCACCGTGTTCACTGGCATTGCCATCTAATACGGCTTTGTATAACTGTGTATTCAGGATTTTAGGCATCAACTCGGCAATCAACTCTTCTTTGGCAGGTTCGAATATGAAATCAGACTTTTTACCACCTGCTTTCTTAGGTACTTTGGGAATAGGTAAAAACTGCTCGGCGGCAAAACGCTGTGTCGCCGCATTTTTAAATTCACTGTAAATTAATTCAACAGTATCAAACTCTTTGTTTTCAAAAGCTTTCATGGCTGCCTGGGCGGCGGCCTGAACGGTTTCGAATTTCAGGTTAAGGTAAATATCTTTAAAAGTGGCATCGGTGGCATAGCCGGCTTTGGTTAAACCTTCCCATCCTTTTTTGCCAATGTTCCAAATGGTTACTTTCCCTTTTTGTAACTGGACTGGATATTTTTCGGCGATAGTGCTTTTGGCTAATTTGATAATATTGGCATTATAACCGCCACATAAACCCCTGTCGCTGGTAATCACGATCAACAATACTTTTTCTACATGTCTTTCTTCTGCCAATTTCAGGCTCATGCCCCCTTCAATACTGCTCACGATATTGCTTAACATTTCCTGCAATTTCTGGGCGTATGGCCTCATTTGAGTGATTGAATCCTGCGCACGGCGTAATTTGGCCGCACTTACCATTTTCATTGCCTTTGTGATTTGCTGGGTACTTTGTACGCTTTTGATCCGGTTTCGTACCTCTTTTAACTGTCCTGCCATTTTTTAATAAGTTTCACGGTTTTCAAGTCTCAAGGTCCAAGCTCTAGAAACCTTGTGGCTGGCAGCTTGATCCTTGTACCTTCTTTTAAGGCTGCAAAAGTAGCAGAATCGCCCTGAAATTCCATCCTTTCAACCAAAAATACCCCGGGAGTGGATAAATCAATGGTATTGGCTGCGAATGGCCGAAATCTAAGAAAAAGTAAACTTATCGGAGTTGATAAGTGAGACCTACGCCGTTTAAGGTAGGGCCCAACTGCAA
>JANXUL010000241.1 GCA_025356235.1 Bacteroidota bacterium | reverse complement strand
ATCGTTGCCTACTTTAGCCGCCAGTTCTACTGTGCCACCCAGTGCTGCAATTGCGGCAGCCACATTGGTAGGAGCGCCGCCCGGTTTTTTTAAAAAATTATTGCCTTCTGATAATGATTTGCCTTTATCAACACAGATCATATCAATCAATGCCTCACCGATACAAAGAATTTTCATGGTTATCCCTCCGGCCCCTTTGTGTGGGACCATTTTTAATATCGAATTTTAAATGATGAACTTTCCTGGCAATCGAATAAATTTTTCCATCACTTCAGCATTTAATATGATTTGTTTGATAGTAAAATCCAAATCAATGCCCACCACTTATTGGCATCACCAATTCATCATCTGTATGCTTCACTGTTTTTATCAGCATTGTTGCCAGGCAGGCTATCAATAACAATACACCTCCAAAACTGATGGCTTTGCCGGGGTCATTATCTAAAAAATGATTCAGCACATACCCGAATGTGGTGGTTTGCAGGATCATGGGAACCACAATCATCATATTAATGATGCCCATATAAACACCATACCTTTCTTTAGGGATATTGTGTACCACCATTAAATACGGTATACCCATCATACTCGCCCAGGCAATACCAAAACCCGTCATAGGGGCAAACAGCAGGTATTTGTTTTCTATGTGCGGGAAAATGAGCAGGCCTACACCAGCTAGTAATAAACAGGACATATGTACCGCTTTCGGACTGTATTTTTTTGCCAGGAAAACCAATCCAAATGCGGATAAGAAAGTGATCACATTATACCATCCGTTAACCAGTCCGGCCCAGCCCACTGCTTCTTCGTATAACTTAGGATCTTTTGATGGTGAGGTTTTCCAAACAGATTGCGCGATACTTTTAGATGCGTTCTGCCAGTAACAAAACAGGGCATACCATTGAAATAAATACACAAGGGCCAATTGCCACATTACCCGGGGCATATCTTTAATGGCATGGGCAATTTCAATGAAGGGACCAAACAGCGTTCGTTTATTGGCTTTCAAAGCTGCCAGTTCTTCTGCACTGGGCGGGATTTCAGGTGTTTTGGTTATTGACCATAATACTGATGAAATAGAGCAAAGGGATCCCAGGAAAAAAGATCCGAATACCCAATAAGGGATCTGTCCATGCGTTTGTTTAAGGAAACTAACTTTCTGAAAAGCAAACAATGAAATATTAGCGAGTGTAATACCGAGGCCGGTAAAAAAACTCTGGGTTAAAAAGCCGGTGGCCATTTGTGATGGTGGCAGCTTATCGGCAATAAATGCCCTGTATGGCTCCATAGCGGTATTATTGGCTGCATCGAGCACCCATAATAAGCCGCCGGCCATCCATAAGCTACTGCTGAAAGGGTAAATGAAAAGGCATAGGCTGCAAAACAATGCACCGATAAAAAAATAAGGTTTGCGGCGGCCGAAGCGGGGGTGCCATGTTTTATCACTTAAAGCACCGATGATGGGTTGAATCAATAAACCGGTCATCGGACCGGCTAAATTCAGTAGGGGAATCTGATCCGGTTTAGCCCCTAAAAAATCATAAATGGGGTTTACCGCACTTTGCTGCAACCCAAAACTGTACTGAATGCCGAAGAACCCAACATTCATATTAATGATCTGCCAGAAACTAAGACGGGGTTTGAATAATGACATAGCAATCGGCTGGTTAAGTGTTACTAAAAATAATGAATAGATATTGTAATAAATACACAGTTAGCCAGCTGCCCGGAAATTAAATTTAGCTGACAACGTTGCCGGGAACGATTGCGTAGAAAAAAAAGCATTTTCCCTTTTTCCATTGTCTTTATAAGTGTAGAATTGGTTAGTTATCAAGTAGCTAGAGGTCTTTCAACGGAATTAGCCCGCATCTTGATATAAAATAATTCGATCATATTTAACGATTTTTTGTAAAAACTGCTTGCCATGCCTATAAAACAAGAACATTGCTGTGTTCAAAAGTCTGTATTTGCGTACAACAGTATTTCTGTTCCCCTGCTATCCCTGAATTTTACTACTACATTTATTGATTGCCTAAAACGATTGCGTATGCGTATGACCAAACCAAGTTTGTGCTTATTACTCTTGGCCGGATTCTTTCTTTTACAGCCGTATTATTTATTGGCACAGGATAAAAAATTTGAAGTAAAAGGTAAGGTTACCTCATCTGATAAAACCCCCCTTGAAGGTGTAAGTATCACTGTAAAAGGGATAGCATCCGGAACGGTTACCGATAAATCGGGCGACTACCGGATATTGATAAACAACGGGAAAGCAATATTGGTGTATACTTATGTTGGTTACGCTGCCCGTCAGGAACCTGTAAACGGACGAAATACCATTAACCTCTCCCTTACTCCTGAAGTAAAAGAAGGGGATGAAGTAGTGGTTATCGGTTACCAAACAATCAGGCGGAAAAACCTGCTTGCCTCTGTATCCAGCGTGAGTGCCAAAGACCTGAAAGATATCCCGGTTAACTCAGCTGCAGAAGCTTTGAATGGCAGGCTGGCAGGTGTTACTGCAACTACTGCAGAAGGTTCGCCCGATGCAGATGTAAGGGTAAGGATCCGGGGAGGAATGTCTATTACAGGAGATAACTCACCTTTATATATAGTAGATGGGGTACAAGTAGAAAACGGCCTTTCTGCTTTATCGCCGCAAAGCATCCAAACCATTGATGTATTGAAAGATGCAGCTGCCACAGCCATTTATGGTGCAAGAGGCGCAAACGGGGTAATTGTGATTACAACAAAAAGAGGCAAGCCGGGAAGGCTTAATGTAAGTTATAACGGATTTATCGGGGTAAAGAAACTGGCTAAAAAATTAGACGTATTAACGCCCTATGATTACGTAGTCTACCAATCAGAGAGATCCAGGGGCAGCAGTACAGACAGTGCTACTTTCACTAAGAACTTTGGTACTACCTGGGATACTTTATCAAACTATAAAAATGTAGCACCTGTTGACTGGCAGGAAGAGATTGCAGGAAGAACCGGTATCACACAAACCCATAATATTTCTGCACTGGGTGGTAATAATAGAATTACTTATAATTTCGGTTATACGTATAACGACGATAAGGCCATTGTACTTAACTCAAACTATAAAAGGCACCTGCTTAATTTAAATGGCGATTATAAAATAACGAATAACATTAAACTCTCGCTCTCTACGAGGTACACCCATACAGATGTTTATGGAGCCGGTGTTTCTTCCGACCAGGGTTCTGCCTATAACAGGCTTCGCAATGCTGTAAAATACAGGCCATTCCTTTCTCCTAACCAGGATATTATTGATGCAGATCCCTTGGCCGATCAAAATGTGGGTAATGGATTGAACCTGATTAACCCGATAGCACTGGACAATTCAGAATACCGGAAAAAATCAACTGATGTATACAATGTAACGGCCAGTCTCTCTTATACTATCACCCGAAACCTGAGTTTCAAATCAACCTTTGGTTACGATAGGAACAACTTTATAGACAGGCAGTTCAGTGATTCAATCACCCCATATTCAATCATCTCCGGATCAAAGAAGCCAATTGCACAATTGGATTCGGCTAATAAAAGTACCCTTACAAATTCTAATGTGCTGACTTATTCGGTCAATAATTTTAAAGGCAAACATAATTTTGATTTCCTGGTGGGTGAAGAAACCTATGACCTGAAAACAGAGAGTCGGACACAGCTTATTAAAGGTTATCCAACATTTACTGCTGCTGCTGATGCATTTGCCAAAACAAATTTGGGTACATCTTTCACCGGGTATCCCAAACTGGGTAAAACACGATATACGAGTTTGTCTTTCTTCAGCAGGGTAAACTATTCATACCTCAATAAATATTATTTCTCATTCAATGTACGTGCTGATGGGGCTTCCAAATTTGCTCCCGGCAAACAGTGGGGTTATTTCCCGTCAGGGTCTGTTGCGTGGAGGGTTAAGAATGAAAATTTCCTGAAGAATTCAAGTGTTATCAGTGATCTTAAATTCAGGGCGGGATTTGGAACAGTGGGTAACAACCGTATCAATGATTATCTTTTCTTAACTACTTTCCGTAATGACGGTAATTATTATTATGGAATTAATAACCAGGCAGTAACCGCCTATTATTCTTCCGGCCTTGTAAATGAAGGCCTGCAGTGGGAGTCGAATGTAAGCCGCAATTTTGGTGTAGATATCGGTCTGTTAAAAGACAGGGTAAGCCTGAGCATTGATTACTATAATAACAGTGCCAGTCACCTCTTGTTGAATGTTCCTATCGCTTCTACTTATGGATATTCTACGCAATTGCAGAATATCGGTAAAACATCCAACAAAGGGTTGGAGCTGCAATTAAACGCCAGCATTATTAAGAAATCTGATTTTAGCTGGAACGCCAATTTCAACATGTCGTTCAATAAGAACAAAGTAGAAGCGCTGGGATTGAACCAGCAATTGTTTTACCCGGCTGCCAGCTGGGGTGTATCAGGACAGCCAACTGACTTTATCGTAAGAATAGGCGACCCGGTTGGATCTATGTGGGGACTGGTAAACGACGGATTCTATAAAGTATCTGATTTTGATTATAACACTGCTACAAGCGTATATACCCTGAAAGCGGGTGTAGTAAATAATTCAGGTATCATCGGAACCGTGCAGCCCGGCTCAGTTAAATTCAAAGACCTGAATGGAGATGGTATTGTTGATCTTGATAAAGACAGGCAGGTAATCGGTAATCCAACACCTAAATTCACTGGAGGGTTAAACCAGCAGTTCACCTACAAGAGATGGGATATGAGTGTGTTCCTGAATTTCTCTTACGGCAATGATATTTATAATGCCAATAAGATCGAGTTCACTAATGGATATACTGCGAACTCAAATATGCTTGCCTTAATGGCCAATCGATGGAAAGTGGTAACTGCCACAGGACAAACTGCTCAGTGGGTAAATTCTACCGGACAGGCAGTAGGTATTGCACCTGATCAGCTTGCTGCATTAAATGCGAATGCAACCATCTGGCAGCCGATTAAAAGTGCGGGGGCCTTTTATCCAAGTTCATGGGCAATAGAAGATGGATCATTTCTGCGTGTTAATAACGTAACCATTGGTTACAGTGTACCTGTAAACAAATTAGCGAGGATGAACATAAGCAGGTTGCGTTTTTATTTTACAGCTAATAACCTGGCAGTTTTCACAAGCTATACAGGGTATGACCCTGAAGTAAGTGTGCGAAACAGCCCGTTAACACCTGGCCTCGATTATTCAGCGTATCCAAAAAGCCGTAGCTATATTTTTGGCGTAAACGTATCCTTCTAATTAACCCTATTAAAAATTTCGATATGCGTACAAAATATTTTTATAAACTAACGGCCATCACTGCAATAAGTGCAGTAGTGTTACTAGGCAGTTGTAAAAAATTTCTCGATCAGCAACCCATTACTGATGTAAGTGCTGATGTGGTTTTTACCGATGTGGCCAGTACTTACAAAGCCCTCGCGGGGGTTTACAGCAGATTGGTAGGTGATGCTGGTTTTGGAATCCGCCTTAGCTTGTATTATACTGTGGATACTGATGAAATGCAGGGCCCAACCGGTAATGCTGATAATGACCGCCGGGATATTGCCCGTTTCGCTGCCACGCCAGGTAATGCGCAATTAACCAATCCATTCAATCAACTGTTTACCGGAATAGAATATGCCAATATCTGTATTGCCAACATACCTAAAATGACCATGTATACAACAGGTACTGATCAACAGAAAAAACAATTGCAGCGGATGTATGGCGAGGCATTAACACTAAGGGCACAGTTTTACCTGGAAGCGATCATGATCTGGGGAGATCTGCCTTCGCATTTTAGTCCGGCTTCTGCCCTGGCTTCAGATATCCCTTTTCCATCAAGAACAGACAGGGATACTTTATACAACCACTTACTGGCCGATTTGAAAATAGCTTCTGACCTAGTTCCATGGCGCAATGAACTGGCCGCTATAGGTGATGCTATGGACGAAAGGATTACCAAAGGAACGGTAAAAGGTTTACGCGCGAGGGTTGCTTTGTTCAGAGGTGGTTACGCATTACGCAGCGATGGAAGTATGAAAAGAAATGCTGACTATTTAACGTATTACCAGATAGCAAAAGAGGAGTGTAATGATATTATAACTTCAGGACAACATGCGCTGAACCCAAGTTTTAAAGCACTTTGGAAAGACCAGGTAAATGCACATACGGTTGCCGATCCACAGGGTGAATTATTATTTCAGGCAAGTGGTATTGGTGGGGTAGGTGCAGAAGATAATAAGCTGGGCTATTATAACG
>JANXUL010000226.1 GCA_025356235.1 Bacteroidota bacterium | reverse complement strand
GAGAAGATGGCCTGTGCCAGCTTAATGCGTTGTTTCATGCCACTGCTAAAATAGCGTATCTGTTTATCAGCCGCATTTTCCAGGCCAAGAATGGAAAGGATCTCAGCAATAGTAATGGCAGAAAGTAGGGGCTTGAACTGGTGATGAAAATGAAGGAATTCTTTTGCGGTCATCTCTTCTATCAATTCCAGGTAGGGAGCAGCAATAGAAATATGCTGATATATTTTTTCGGGATCAATGGTATTAGGTACAGGATATTTATTTTGATATATCAAACTGCCTTCACTTATATTCATGCTTCCCGCTATCGCCTGAAGTAAAGTGCTTTTGCCGCTGCCATTGGGACCAGTGATGGCATAAGACCTCCCTGTTTCAAATGTGTAATTTACGTGACGGAATATCCAGTCGCGGTTAAAACGTTTGCCTGCATCGGTTAAGCAAATACCCCCTAACTGCGCACCTTCTGGCCCCCTCCATGGGGAATTAAGAACCAGACTAGTATCTTCGGAATGAGGCATAGTTAAATAAGTTGCGTTTAAAACATATAACTCCCCTTTAGGGAGCCGGGAGTTAATCTTCTTCTGTAGCACCCTTAACAAACCGCTTAATAATTCCTCTGCCGCTTTCGCGTATGAATGTTACTATTTCATCTCTTTCGTCTGTTGCAGGTAATTCTTCCTCAATAAATTCAAGAGCCTGGGAAGTATTAAAACCTTTATTGTATATAGTACGATATACATCTAATATGCCATTGATCTGTTGCAGGGGAAAACCCCTTCTCTTCAATCCCACACTGTTTACACCCCCATAACTTAATGGATTGCGCACCGCTTTTATATAAGGCGGTACATCTTTGCTAACAAGGCTGCCGCCCGCAATAAAGGTATGCTGTCCAATATTTACAAATTGATGTACGGCACTTACACCGCCAATAACTGCCCAATCGCCCATAGTTACGTGGCCGGCAACCTGCACACTGTTACTCATAATGCAATAATTACCGATGGTGCAATCGTGGGCAATATGACTGTAAGCCATAATTAAACAATTGCTGCCTACCCGGGTTTTACCCCTGTCTTCTGTACCTCGGTTAATGGTTACAAATTCGCGGATGGTTGTGTTATCGCCAATCTCTACGGAGGTTTTTTCACCACTGAATTTCAGGTCCTGCGGAATGGCGCCTAATACGGCCCCTGGAAATACACGGCAGTTTTTTCCAATCCTTGTTCCATCCATTATAGTTACGTTACTTCCAATCCAGGTGCCTTCGCCAATCTGAACATCGCCATGGATAACAGTAAAGGGGTCAATCTTTACATTGGGAGCTACCCTTGCATTGGGATCAATATATGTATATGGATGCGTCATCGCAGATTTTTATTTATCTATGATTTATATGATTAAATAGCCGTCAACTCCAGTATCCTGCCTCTAGCCCTTAAGGCCTCCTCACTACCTGTGCTACAAGATCGGCTTCTGTGGCTACTTTTCCGCCAACATACACTGTTCCCCTCATTTCGCAAATACCCCGGCGGATAGGTCCGGTGAATTCCATTTTTAAAACCATGGTATCGCCGGGTCTAACCATCTGTTTAAATTTACAATTATCTATTTTCAAAAAATAAGTATCGTACTGGCCCTCAGGCATGGAGTTGATGCAAAGGATACCACCTGTTTGTGCCAGGGCTTCTATCTGTAATACCCCGGGCATAACCGGGTTACCAGGAAAGTGGCCGGGGAAAAACCATTCGTTGAAGGTTACATTTTTTACACCAACAATATAAGAGTCTGTCAACTCAATGATCTTATCAACAAATAAAAAGGGATGTCGGTGGGGGAGTGTCTTCTCTATCTTTTCTAAAGTGAATACGGGTGGCATGGTATGATCATAAACCGGTACATCCTTTACATGCCTGTTCTTTTTGATGTATTGTTTGATCTTTTTTGCAAATGCTACATTGGTACTGTGCCCTGGTCGGTTAGCGATAATGCGCGCTTTTATCGGATAACCTATTAATGCCAAGTCGCCAACCACATCGAGTAATTTATGCCTTGCCGGCTCATTGGGAAAACGCAGTTCAAGGTTATTTAAATAACCTTCGCTTTTCACTTCAATCCTATCGCGTTTGAATACCTTAGCCAAACGCGACATTTCCGCATCGGTTACAGCTTTATCAACCACAACAATAGCGTTATTAATATCACCGCCTTTAATCAGGTCATTATCCAGTAAGGCTTCCAGTTCATGTAAAAAACAAAATGTTCGGCAGGGTGCAATTTCAGTTTTAAAATCTTTTATGGTTTTTAATCCTGCATGCTGGGTGCCTAATACAGGGCTATTAAAATCAATCAGGGTAGTAATCTGGTAATCCATGGCGGGTAGTGCCACCATTTCTACACGCTTTTCATCATCGTAATGGTAAATGTTTTCATCAATACTGTACCATGCTTTGGTAGCTTCCTGTTCTATTACACCCGATTCTTCGATCAAAGCGATGAAAGGGGCAGAGCTGCCATCAATAATGGGTATCTCAGGGCCATTCAGTTCAATTAATACATTATCTACGCCCATGCCCACTAATGCAGCAAGCACATGTTCCACAGTACTTACTTTGGCATCGCCTATCTGTAATGTAGTGCCCCTACTGGTATCCGTTACCAAATCGCAATCTGCTTTAATAATAGGTTGCTGCGGCATATCCACGCGTTGAAACTGGATGCCAAAACCCGGGTTAGCCGGTTTTAGGGTCATATCTACCAAAACACCGGTATGTAAGCCGGTGCCACTGATACTGATCGGACTAATAAGGGTATGTTGCTTGTCGGGGTTGAAATTTATATCCATTCTGTGATTCAGTTTATGCGTTAGCCGGGTTTTATACAAATTCCCGCAACTGTTCAATTAATTTGAACAGGCATTTGCTACACATGTGCCGGCCATCCATTGTCGTGAGGCTGGTTAGTTTATCGAAAATATATGCTGCAAAAATAAGATTTCGGGGCGGTTTAATGGCTTTATTCAGTCATTAACCCGTTCAGAGAGAAGCTGCTCCACCATTTTTTCCAATTCTTTAACCCTTTTTTCCAGATCCGGCAGGTTGCGGGTCATGGCCTGGATACGAAGCGAACTTGAAAAATCTGCGGCAGGCGTACCATTAATAGACCGGTTTGGTTCTTTTACACTTTTGGTAACACCACTCTGCCCGGCAATCTTGCTGCCATCGGCAATACTGATATGCCCTGCTGTTCCTACCTGGCCGCCTATCATAACATTCTTACCCACTTTGGTACTGCCGCTGATGCCTGCCTGAGCAGCAATAACTGTATTGGTTCCTATCTCCACATTATGGGCTATCTGTATAAGGTTATCCAGTTTAGCGCCGGTACGTATAATAGTTGAGCCCATAGTGGCCCGGTCTATGGTGGTATTAGCACCTATTTCTACAAAATCTTCTACTACTACATTGCCTATCTGGGGTACTTTTTTAAAGCCGCCATCTGGCTGTGGGGCATAGCCAAATCCATCACTGCCAATAACGGTGCCGGCATGCAGGGTTACATTTTTCCCAATCAGGCAGTCAAAATAAATGGTAACCCCGGCATGGAGAATACTATTGTCGCCTATTTGTACATTATTGCCCAATACCACACCCTGGAAAATTTTTACATTATTTCCGATGATAACTTTTTCTCCGAGGTAAGCAAAAGCGCCTATAAAAATATTTTCTCCCAAACTGGCTGTAGCGTCAATATAACTGGGTTGTTGAATGCCAGTAAGCTGTTGGGTTGCCATTTCCTGGTATTTGGCCAGCAATGTGGCAAAAGCCGTATAAGCATCCGGTACCCGGATAAGTGTGGCGGTTACTTTTTGTTTCAGTTCCAGGCTTTCATTAATAATAATCACAGAAGCTTTGGTGGTATACAGGTACTCCTCATATTTGGGGTTGGCGAGGAAAGACAATTGTCCCTCACAGGCTTCCTCAATCTTGCCAAAAGAAGCTACCGATACCGCAGTATCTCCTTCAGGTTTGCCATTGATCAGCATGGCTATTTGTGCAGCATTGAATTGCATAATGAGGGGGTTTAGTTCTTAGTCCATAGTTGCCAGTACATGGAAACAAAAGCAAAACTAGGACCTATGGCCTGTTTACTATGGGCTACGTCAACAAACAAATGTAAAATTTTTTAACGGGTGCAGAAAGGTTTTGGTGAATTAATGCATTGTCTATCCCTGATATATCTTTTACCGTACCGTCTTTAAAAAGTATATTAATGCGTTCATCTTTGGTTTGGTAGAGGGTATTGGTGGCTTCGCCGGTAAAACACAGGTACTGTATATCCTTTGCATCTATACCAAACTGCTGGATAGCCTGTGCTTGTTTTGAGCGGATAAAATCATCCCCAAAAGGTTCGGCCTGTATTCTTGCTTTATATAATTGGCGATTGAGGAAACGGCTGCAAAGCAGCGATAATATTTTATCAGGATGGTGGCTCCAGCGTTTAATGGCATGCATCACATCATGGTCATCTATGGAACAGAATTTCTCCAATGCATTGTTATCCATCCGGCCATTGAATTGGCCAAGAAAAAAATCCAGTTGCGAAAGTGTGATCAGCCTATCATCCTCTTTGGTATAAATACTACGTACCCTTTCTAATATCTTCACCAGCATTTTTTCTGCGGCCAAAACTGTTTTGTGCAGGTATACCTGCCAGTACATTTGCCGGCGGGCCACTAAAAATTTCTCTACACTGTAAATACCTTTCTCTTCTACCATCAACTGCCCTTCATGTACGACCAGCATTTTTAAGATTCGGTCATAACCAATTACCCCTTCACTTACGCCGGAAAAAAAACTGTCGCGGCTCAGGTAATCCATCCTGTCCACATCCAGTTGCCCGCTGATCAGCTGATGTAAAAAAGGTTTATGGTATTGATTGATAAATATGCTGATGGCAAGTGTTAACTGCCCGTCCAGTTCTTCATTCAGCCTTTGCATAATCTGTAACGAAAGCTGCTCATGGTGGGCACCTTCTACCAAAACATGTTCCAGTGCATGAGAAAATGGCCCATGGCCGATATCGTGTAAAAGGATAGCAGCTTTTACGGCAATGTCTTCCTCATCAGTTATCTCTACGCCTTTACTCCTTAGTTCAATCACTGCATTACTCATTAAATGATAAGCACCCAGCGAATGGTGTAAACGGGTATGTACTGCACCAGGGTACACCAGTTGTGCCATAGCCATTTGCTGGATGCGGCGAAGCCGCTGGTAATAAGGATGGGCAATGATGGAAAAGATCAGCGGGTGGTTAATCGTAATGAAACCATAGACCGGATCGTTAATGATTTTTCTTTTGACAGCCGTCATCCTGTTGTTAAATTGTTAAATCAGTGAATAAGGTGGCAGGCAAAAGTACAAATAAGAAGCCCGTTCTGGCAGAATGAAATAGATTTACTTTTTTAATAGCTTTTCATATCTAAAACACTGCCCCTATCGTAGCCATTTCTACCTAATATTATTATGTAAGTACTTTACTAAAGCATCAACTATACTGATGCGGTAAGTAACGGGATGTTTTTTTTATTTTAGTTTGAAATTGCAGTGCCCACACAACTGATAGCGCCAAACAATAAACTCCAAACTAACAACACTATGGCTGTAGCAAAAATTTTATGGGTCGACGATGAGATCGAAAGCCTTCAATCGCAGAAAATATTCCTCGAACACAAAGGATATGAAGTACATACACTCACTAATGGGTTTGATGCTATTGAATTTGTAAAGACCAATCTGGTGGATGTGGTTCTGATAGACGAAACCATGCCCGGCATAACCGGCCTCGAAACCCTGGCACGTATAAAAGCTATCAACAGCCAGATACCTGTGGTACTCATCACCAAAAATGAAACCGAGAACCTGATGGATGATGCTATTGGCAGCCAGATAACAGATTATTTAATAAAACCGGTTAGTCCTAATCAGGTTTTATTAAGTTTAAAAAAGATTATTGATAATAAACGGTTAGTGGCCGAAAAAACAACTACGGCCTACCAGCAGCAATTCAGGGAATTGTTCATGGCACTCAGTAATAACCCCGATTACAATGAGTGGATGGATATCTATAAAAAATTAGTGTATTGGGAACTGGAGATGGAAAAAAGCGATAGTCCCGAAATGCGCGAAGTATTCCAGGCACAGAAGCAGGAAGCCAATACTGAGTTTTTTAAATTCATCAGCCGAAATTATACATCATGGCTTAACCCGAAAAGTTTTTCGGCACCCATTATGAGCCATCATTTGTTCCAGTTTAAAGTGTTGCCACATATTGAAAAAGGCACACCACTTTTTTTTATATTGATAGATAACCTGCGCTACGACCAGTGGAAAGCCATCCAACCCATATTTGCCGAAAGCTTCCGTATACTGGAAGAAGAAACATTTTATTCCATACTGCCTACAGCTACACAATATTGCCGTAATGCTATTTTTGCGGGACTGATGCCGGTAGATATAGAAAAACAATTTCCCCAGCAATGGAAGAATGACGATGAGGAAGGAGGAAAGAATATGTTCGAAGAAGACTTTTTACGGGCACAGTTAAAACGGTTAAAAAAAGAAGACATTAAATTTAGTTACAATAAAATTGTCAATCACCACGACGGGCAGCAACTAGTAAGCAATATCCATAACCTCTTACAGAACGACCTGAACATTATCGTTTATAATTTTGTAGATATGCTTAGTCATGCCCGCACCGAAATGGAAGTATTAAAAGAACTGGCCAGCGATGAGGCGAGTTACCGAAGCATAACCCGCAGCTGGTTTGAACATAGCCCGCTTCACCAGGCATTAAAAAAAATAGCGGATAAAAAAATAAAGATCGTATTGGCCACTGACCATGGAAGCGTTAGGGTGAATACTCCGCATAAAGTAATTGGCGATAAACAAACTACCGCCAACCTACGTTATAAACATGGCCGCAACCTTAATTTCGAACCACGTGATGTACTGGCATTTAAAGACCCCAAAGAAGCAGGCTTACCCGTTCCTAATGTGAACTCTTCATTTATTTTCGCGAAAGAAGATGGTTTCTTGTGTTATCCAAATAACTACAATCACTATGTTAATTATTATAAAAACACATTTCAGCATGGCGGTATCAGCCTGGAGGAGATGATTATACCGGTTATTAAGATGGTGAGTAAAAACATGTGAATGGTGCGTCGTGAGAAAATATGTGAATAACTCCTGTATTTTGATTGCTACGCCTGCACTGCAGTTCATTACTTTTGTAATGCTATTATACTAACGACTGACCACTCACGACTCACGTTATGAAATATACACAGACTACTTTAGATAAATTGGGTAATATCCTGGGCGATTCAGGCTATGTGGTTAGGTATGAACGAGGCACTTTTCAAAGTGGCTGGTGCCTGCTGGAAGAAAGAAAGATTGTAGTGCTGAATAAGTTTCTGAGTGTGGAAGGCCGTATCAATACCTTAATGGATATTATCCCGCAACTGAATATTGAATTCGATAAACTTACCCACGAATCGCAGAAGCTGTATGAAGAAGTAGTAAAAAAAGCCGCCACAGAAGCATAGATATGCGGTTAATACGCTAAGCCGGTTACCCGATTTGGCTTAGATTTGATACGTGAGCACCCCATCCCTTACCATAACATTTCTTGGCACCGGCACGAGTACCGGCATACCTATGATCGGATGCCAATGCGAGGTATGTACCTCCACAGATGTGCATGATAAGCGGTTGCGCAGCAGTATCCTGCTGCAATCGGCTACTACCACTTTAGTAGTGGATACCACGCCGGATTTTCGTTACCAGATGTTGCGCACGAGCACCCGCCATTTAGATGCCGTTCTTTTTACACATCCCCATAAAGATCATATGGCCGGGTTGGATGATATCCGCGCATTTAATTTCACTACTAAAAAAGCAATGGATATTTATGCCAATTCTTTAACGGAAGAAGCGGTGCGGAGAGATTTCCATTATGCGTTTACAGATACGAAATACCCCGGTGTGCCGGAACTGAATTTAGTTACGATTGATGAAAGCCCTTTTGTTATTGGTGATATACCCGTTCAACCCATCCAGGTGATGCACCATAAAATGCCGGTATATGGTTTTCGGTTTGGTGATTTTACTTATATCACTGATGCCAACCGTATAGATGATGCGGAAAAAGAAAAAATAAAAGGTTCAAAAGTATTGGTGTTAAATGCACTTAGGAAAGAATCGCATGTTTCACACTTTACACTGGAAGAAGCTGTGGCAATGGCTATTGAATTGGAAGTGCCGCAAGTATTTTTTACGCATATCAGTCACCAGTTAGGAAAACAGGAAGACATAAACCGGGAACTGCCCCCGCATATCCGGTTGGCTTATGATGGATTGAAGATCAGTTTGTAACAGTAACCCCCTTTGAATACACGAACGTTAAAATGTTACGGTATGAAAAGGATATGGAAAGATTATTTCACCTTCAGCAAAAAGGAACGCATAGCGGTGATGGCACTGCTGTTGCTGATTGCTTTGTTTATTGCGGCACCTTATTTTTATCCGGGAAAACGCAACCCGCCTGTTCTCAGCAAAGCCCTGAGTGATTTTGTAAAGAATAGTAAAGCCACACAACTATCGCAGGATAGTATCGCCGAACCCCGCGAATCATTTACTGTATCGAAGTATGCAAATGAGCCGCTTGTATATGCTTTGTTTCCATTTGATCCCAATACGGTTTCTGAAACAGAATGGAAACGTTTGGGTATAAGTGATAAGACCATCCATACCCTACTTAATTATCGCAACAAAGGGGGCCGTTTTAAATCACCGGAAGATATCAGGAAAATATGGGGGATGAAAAAAGAAGTGGCAGACCGTATCATTCCGTATGTAAAAATTGCTGAAATGGTATCGTCTCCTTACCCAGCCAAAAAGATCGGTATATCTAATACACAACCCTCAATGATAGACATAAACACAGCTACTCTTGAAGACTGGAAATTACTCCCGGGTATAGGTGAAGTGTTAGCCAACCGGATAGTTAAGTACCGTGAACGAATGGGTGGATTTACAAATGAAGCGCAGGTAAAAGCAACTTATGGTATCAGCGATTCTGTATTCCGTTTAATAGCCCCTTACCTGCGAATAGACCCTGAAACAATACAAAAAATAAATTTGAATACAATTTCAGCGTATGAATTGCGTATAAGGGCTCATATTCCCGATGCCGTTGCAAGGGCTATTATTGCCTACCGGCAGCAATATGGTCCCTATCAGTCTGTAAATGACCTTAAAAAGATCGTTTTTATTTCCGATTCCCTATTTCAGAAGATCATCGGACAGGTAAAAGTGGATTAAACAGGCTTCTAAAAATCTATTTGATTCTGATGTATTTTACCCTACTTTTGCCACGAAAACTAACGGATGTTTGTTTTCAGGAGGTTGCCATAAGAACGATTGCTTGTTGTGTGGCGACCTCCGTCTATTTAAAAGGAACCCTTATGAATTTTCAACCCAATGAAATAACGGAACAGGTGGCCCAAACAGCCAGAGACTTTGCCCGGCAATACATCAAACCATATATAATGGAATGGGATGAGAGCCAGGAATTTCCCCTGCATATTTTTAAGGAACTTGGCAAACTGGGTATGATGGGTGTTCTGGTGCCGGAAGTTTATGGAGGAGCGGGACTCAGTTATTTCGAATACAATGCAATTATACAGGAAATTTCAAAAGTCTGCGGCTCTATCGGATTAAGTGTGGCAGCGCATAATTCACTTTGTACCAATCATATCCTTTCTTTCGGTACAGAAACGCAAAAAAAACAATGGTTACCAAAGCTGGCAACGGCAGAATGGCTGGGAGCCTGGGGTTTAACAGAACCCAATACAGGAAGTGATGCGGGCAATATGAAAACAACTGCTGTTAAAGACGGCGATGACTGGTTATTAAATGGAACTAAAAGTTGGATCACGCACGGCAAAACTGGCGATATAGCTGTTGTTATTTGCCGTACAGGAGAACCCCGCACCAGTGGCAATTCAACCGCTTTTGTAGTAGAAAGGAACACGGCTGGTTTTTTAGCGGGAAAGAAAGAAAATAAATTAGGCATGCGAGCCAGCGAAACGGCAGAAATGATCTTTGATAACTGCCGCATACCCGATGCTAACCGTTTAGGTGAAGTAGGGGATGGTTTCAGGCAGGCGATGAAAATATTAGATGGTGGCCGTATTTCTATAGCCGCACTCTCCATAGGTATTGCAAAAGGCGCCTATGAAGCTGCTTTGCAATATGCACAGGAACGGCACCAATTTGACCAGCCCATTTCTAATTTCCAGGGGATCAGCTTTAAACTGGCCGATATGGCCACGGAGATCATGGCTTCCGATCTGTTGGTGTGGCAATCCTGCGACCTGAAGAACCGGGGCGAGAAAGTAACCAAACAGGGTGCCATGGCCAAATATTATGCCAGTGAAATAGCTGTGAAAACCGCCAATGATGCAGTACAAATTTTCGGTGGCTATGGTTATACAAAAGATTTTCCGGTAGAGAAGTACTATCGTGACGCAAAATTGTGTACTATTGGTGAAGGAACTTCTGAGATACAGAAATTAGTCATCTCACGGGAAGTACTTCAAGGTTAGTCTCTTTTCGATTGCTTGCTTATAGTAAAGGCCCTCTGCAAAGAGGGCTTTTTTAATAAAGGGTATCATATATTTCTTTAACTTTCTCGATTATTCGAAGCAACACGTGACCAAAACTATCTGTCTACCTACTTCCTTACTGCTTATAATAGGCTGTGCCTTACTCTTGTCTGAAGTAAAGGGCGCAGGGCAAATTGCTAATGAAGATATACGGAAAATAGATTCCCTGAATGAACTTGCTTTTAAACAAAAAAGATTTGATGCAGCCAAAGCATTGAACAATCTTTTTGTTGCAGAAAATACAGCTCTTACTACAGGTTACCAGAAAGGGCTTGCCACTGCTTATTTCTATGAAGCAGGTATCTTTCATCAAAATGGGTATGAGAAAAAAGCCTTGTCTGTCTATTACAAATCACTGCAGCTGTTCAAGACACTGAATGACACTTTGAACATTGCCAAAACAAGCCAGCAGATAGCCCTTTCCCTGCAATCTGATGGTAAAACGGATGAAGCGGTAAAACTGTATAATGAATCCCTCAAAGTATATACGGCTTTGAACAAACAGGAAGATATTGCCAATATAAAAAATAGTTTGGGCCAGGTTGAATTGGAGTTGAAACAATTGGAGAAAGCCGGGCAACACTTTAAAGAGGCATTGGATATTTGTATTAAAGAAAAGTATTTATACGGAGAGAAAAAAGCTTACTATAACCTAGGCTTACTGGAAGAGCAACGTGAAAATTTTAAAGTCGCTGAGGTTTTTTTTGAGAAATCACTTGCTAAAGACGAAATCATGCAAGACAGGTATGGGGCAGCCCTTAACCAGTTGGCGCTTGCTTCGATCCTGCTGAAACAAAACATGAGGGATGCCTCTATCGGGATGGCTAAAAACGCATATAAAAGTGCGTATACGATCTCCGCCTATAACCTGTTGAAAGAGGCAGCTACCAAAGTTGTGCAAGGGTACAGGCAAACAGGTGATATCCAAACAGCCTCGCAGTGGCAGGATTCGCTGGTTGAAATATTTAAAGCACAAATTGACAACGAAAAAGAATATGCCCTCAATTTTATTGATGTCATTAAAAGCCAGAATGCACAAAAAATAACTGCAGAAAACGAAGTGGTAAGGGCCAAGCGCGTTCAAAAAGAACAATTGCTGATCATTACTGTGGGAACATTTATTCTGATTATCGTGGCAGTATTGGCTGTATTGGCTTTGGTTAATTATCAACGTCAAAGATTTTTTGGTAAAGAACTCAAACAAAAGAATGAGATCATTGAAAAAAATTCAGCTTCCCTCGATCTGTTGAACAAAGAGATATCCAACCAGAACCTTTTATTGGAAACGGATAACAAAACAAAAAGTAAACTGTTATCCATTATTTCGCACGACCTGCGCACACCTTTGGTGAATACAAAAGGCATATTAAACCTGGTAAACCAGGGAATGGTACCACCTCACGAAGCGCAGGATCTTTTGCAACAGTTGGAGACCCAATATTTAGGGACAACTTCTTTATTGGATAATTTACTGTTTTGGATAAAAGGGCAAATGAGCGGTAAAGAAGAAGACAGGATGAGAATAGGGTTGCATTCACTTATAAAAAGCCTGGAAGATGAACATCGTGTACCGCTTTTGCAAAAGAATATCCATTTTAAAAACAATGTAGACCCGGACTTATTTATCGTTGCAGAAAAAGAAATGATACGCATCGTTTGCCGTAACCTGATTAGTAATGCAATTAAATTCACCAATGAAAATGGATTTATAGAACTGCATTCACATATAGGGGCACATAGTGCTATTTATCTTACCGTAAAAGATTCAGGAATAGGTATGTCAAAAGAGGCTATTAAAAAAGTAAATGCGAAAGTATATTACAACACTACCGGTACTTCTTATGAAAAAGGAAGTGGTTTTGGCCTGATGTTATGCCGCGACCTGATAACCAAATACGGCGGTGAACTTATCATTGAAAGCAATCCCGAAAATGGAAGCTCGTTCACTATCAAAATGCCCCAACAGACGAAAAGCTAGTGTTGATTTCTACATTATTCAATACCTAGCAGGCAATATTCAAAATAACCCCTCAATCTTCTTTATTGCCTGCGGCAAAAATCTGATCAACTGCTCCGCCCAGCATGGGAAATCTTTCTTTTACAAAATCAGCGATTGTTTTAATGGCTTTCTGCGCCTGGTCGGGACTTAAATTGGCTTCTTTTATCAGGCGATCAACTAATTCGTTCATATGAATGGTTTGAAATATATGGTAAATGGTTTGCTGTTGCAATATTAACGGCTGCGCATAAAAAAGCGGTAAGAAGTTATTCCCACCGCTGTGACTATATAAATTATATGAACCTTTCTAACTGAATCAGATCAATACATGATCAAGCAACTTTTAAAGTACTCAACCTGCTTTTCCCAAACATTTGTTCTGCATAATCAAGTGTAATATGAAGGCTTGTTATATCGGTGCCGGGCAGTTCAAACATGGCATCAGTTAAAATACTTTCGCAAATACTGCGTAAACCACGGGCGCCCAGTTTGTATTCAAGGGCTTTCGTTACCATGAAGTCTAATACCGCATTATCTATCACCAGTTCAATTCCTTCCAGCTCAAACAGGCGTGTAAATTGTTTGATGAGTGAGTTTTTAGGCTCTGTCAGAATATTTCGTAAGGTTTCAGTATCCAATGGATTTAAATGGGTAATCACCGGCAAGCGTCCCAATAACTCGGGGATCAAACCAAAACTTTTCAGGTCCTGCGCATTGATGAAATGCAGTAAATTTTTACGCTGGTGTTCCTGTTCTTCCTTATTCACGCTGAAGCCGATGGCATTGGTATTTACCCTGCGGGCAATTACTTTATCAATTCCATCAAAGGCGCCACCGCAAATGAACAGGATATTCTTTGTGTCAACCTTGATCATTTTTTGTTCGGGATGTTTGCGTCCACCTTGCGGTGGTACCAGCACTTCGGTACCTTCCAGCATTTTCAATAACCCCTGTTGCACACCCTCACCACTTACATCGCGTGTAATAGAGGGGTTATCGCCTTTGCGGGCAATTTTATCCAACTCATCAACATATACAATGCCACGCTCCGCAGCAGTAACATCGTAATTGCAATTTTGCAATAAACGGGTAAGCATGCTTTCTACATCTTCACCCACATAACCGGCTTCTGTAAATACGGTTGCATCAACAATAGCGAACGGAACGTTTAATAAACGGGCAATCGTTTTTGCGAGAAGGGTTTTACCGGTACCGGTTTCACCAACCATGATGATATTGCTTTTTTCAATCTCCACATCATCAGGCTGCTGTTTATTGTTAACCCTTTTATAGTGATTGTAAACGGCAACGGATAAAACTTTTTTGGCATCATCCTGGCCTATTACATATTCATCTAAGAATTTTTTGATCTCTGCCGGGCGGCGCACATTTAATTTAAAATTAGCGCTTCCATTGGCACCTTCCAGCTTGGCAGTAAGTTCCTGGGCAATGATCTCCTGGGCATGTTCTACACAATTCTCACAGATATGGCCATCCTGACCGGCAATGAGTATTTTAACCTCATCGCGGTTACGACCACAGAAAGAACAATGTAATTGAGATGCTTTTGCCATAATTGAATGTTTGATTATACAAACAGCCTGACTTACAGACAGGGTTTTGCAACAAATCGTTGCAAAGCTATCACAGTTATGGCTTCTGAATGTGTTTTAAGCGATAAAAGATGCCTAAAACGAGGTATTTAGACCTATATTTTGGTTAAAACGGCATCCACGATACCATAACTAACGGCTTCTTCGGCATCCATCCAGTAATCCCGGTCGAAATCCTTTAGGATCTGGTCAACACTTTTCCCGCAGTTCTCAGCCAATATCCTTGCTCCGAGTTCCTTGGTTTTACGTATTTGATTGGCCTGAATTTCAATATCGGCACTATTAGCCTGGAAATAACCGCCTAAACTTGGCTGGTGTATCATCACTTCACCATGTGGGTACACATATCTTTTTCCTTTGGTACCGGCACTTAATAAAATAGATCCCATGCTGGCAGCCAACCCCATACAAACGGTGCTTACCGGACTTTGAATCAGTTTCATGGTATCATAAATTACCATACCGCTGGTGACAACACCACCCGGGCTGTTTATGTAGAATTTGATTTCTTCACCAGGTTTATCGGCATCCAGCAATAATAATTTGGTTACCAGTTCGCGGGCCGATTTGTCATCTACCACACCCCATAGGTAAACTGTTCTTTTTTCAAAGAATAATTTCTCCAGTTTCTTATTCATGAAATCTGGAGCAGGATCTTTTTTATCTTCTTTCGGTTCGATTTCCTCTTCGTTTTCGTCTTCCATTAAGTAGGGGTTTACGATATATTTTGTGTTGGTCATCTTTTATTTTTTAGGTTCTGATGTTTTTGTGAGTAGTTAGTGGTGAGTAGTCAGTGGCAGTTTCATTCAATACTCACCACTAACTACTCACAAATAAAGTTTAGCTTTTCTTTTCCTTCCTTGGATTCGTGAACAACACTTCATCTATTAACCCATATTCTTTGGCTTCGGATGCTGTCATCCAAAAATCACGGTCGCTGTCATGGGCAATCGTTTCAGGATCTTTGCCGGTATGATGCGCTGTAATAGCATACAGTTCAAGTTTTAATTTTTTGATCTCCCTTGCGGTGATCTCAATATCACTTGCCTGCCCGCCAATGGCACCGCTTGGTTGGTGAATCATGATACGACTGTGTTTTAATGCAGTACGTTTTCCCGGAACACCGGCACATAATAAAATCTGGCCCATGCTTGCGGCCATACCGGTGCAAATGGTAGCCACATCCGGACTGATGAATTGCATCGTATCGTAAATACCCAAACCGGCATATACGCTTCCACCGGGGCTGTTAATGTACATCTGGATATCACGGGTCCTATCGGTGCTTTCGAGGAATAATAACTGTGCGGTTACAATATTGGCCACATAATCATTAATGCCTTCGCCTAAAAAGATAATACGGTCCATCATTAAACGACTGAAAACGTCCATACTGGCTACATTCAATGGCCGCTCTTCAATAATGTAAGGGGTGAGGTTGGTAAACCCCTGCTGTTGGTAATTATGTAAAGTGGCACTGCTGATGCCCCTGTGTTTTACAGCGTATTGTTCAAATTCTTTTCCAAGGTTCATGTGTTACGATTTTCGCTTTGAAGATAAGTGATTTGCTATTTCAAGAAAGATTTCTATAGTCAAATACTGTGCAAAGCAGGGTTTACGCCAAGTAGTCAGTTTGATTTGGCACTTGGCGAGTAGCATTTGGCGTTTAATTCTTTAGCCAAAAGCTATAAAAAAGCCGGACCCAAGGTCCGGCAGTTATATAAAAAACTCCTAATGCCGGAGCTTAATGATTAATGGTGGTGATTGTGTAATTTCTTCGCAAAATCTTCTGCACTGATCACTTCTTCTTTTGCGGCTACCAATCCTTCCAGGTGGGTAAATAGTTTATCGGCACTGATGCGGTGATAGCTGTCCTCTACGAATTTCTTGTCCTGCATCATGCGGTTGGCATAATCGTCTACCCACTGCTGGTTATCGCCCATGGCACCTAGTTGGCCACCCATATAGCTGAATAACTGTTGTTTGGCGAAATCACGGATGTCATCGGGTAAAACCTCGATCTTGTTGTCTTCAATTAATTTGCTGCTTACCAATGTCCATTTTAACTGGTTGACAAAAGTAGGGTAGTCCTTATCTGCCTCTTCGGCAGTCTTAGGTTGTTCTCCGCCTGATTGTAACCAGCGTTTTAAGAAGGCTTCGGGGAAATCCATTTTGGTATGGTCTACCAGGTGATGGTAAATCTGGTCGTAAATCTGGTTACGGGCCTGTTGTGCAAAATGGCCCTCAATTTCCGCTTTTACTGCATTACGGAAAGCATCTTCAGATTTGATCTCATTATTTGGGTAAACGCTGAGGAAGAATTCTTCATTCAGCTCTGCCCTTTCAACCAACCCTACTTTGGTGATCAATAATTTAAAATATTTATCACCGTCTTCTTTAGTTAAACCAAGATCTGCAAGAATGGCTTCTTTTTCTTTGTCTTCAAAAGCCTTACTCAATTGTAAAACAATGATGTCCTCATTTTTTTTACCAATCAGATTTTTACGGAAATTTTCTTCAAAATATTTAACTAACAATGAATTGTCTTTGCTGATACCGGCTTCCACTTCATTACCTTCTGCATCGCTTTCAATGAATTTTACATTCAGCACATTATCATCACCGGTTACCGCTTCGGGCTCAGTCATTTTACCGTTGCGTATTTGTAAGCGTTCTACTTCTTCCTGTACCATCGCATCGGTTACTGTTATGGCGAAGCGGGTAACATGAATGTCTTTCGGATCAATAGCGAATGCCGGTTTTAATCCGATCTCAAAATTGAAAGAATAATCTACGGGGTTATTCATGTCAAGCTTGCTGGCATCATTCTCTAAAGGAAGGGGCTGGGCAAAAATGTCTAATTTTTCTTTGTTCAGGTAGCTGTTTAATTCAGCTTCTACTTTGCGCAATACTTCGTCACTGAAAACGCCCTGGCCATACATTTTTTTTACGAGTCCTGAGGGAACCATTCCTTTTCTAAAGCCCGGGATATTGGCTGTTTTCGCATATTTCTTAAGGCTTTGTTCAAAGCCATTGTAATAATCTTCTTTGCTCAACTGCACGGTGAGCTTGTCATTTAATAAACCAATGTTCTCTCTTATAACAGACGCCATGAGTATAGTTTTTAAATCTTAAAATTTGGGCTGCAAAGGTAAGGGATTGATACAAAAGGAAGTAAGGAGTTTAGAAATATTGCTAATGGGGGCAGAATCCGCCAATTGTTTTTTGGTCACTTGATTTTTTGGATAGATGATTGATTATCAATTTAATGTATTGATCTTACTTGTTTGATATGTAAGTGAGCGTTATACAAAAGGCTGCCCATTTTGAGACAGCCTTTTGTGACTAAGTAAGGTTTATGGGTGCGGATGGAGGGGGTCGAACCCACACGCCTCGCGGCGCTAGATCCTAAGGGACATTTGGTACTTATCTTATCTTAATCAATCTTACCCTATTTTAACTAACTAATTGATTATCATTATTTTATGAAATAATTGCTATCTTCATTGACCAGTATCTTACTGCTGTTTAAGTGATAGGTATTTGCAAATTCATTTGCAAATTTTCTATGAGAGTGATTTTGTGACAATGAAAATTAAATAGTTATGTCTGCAACACTTCGTATCATTCTCGATACCCGTAGAATGAAAGAGAAGACGGGTACTTTTCCCGTCAAGTTAAGGGTAATCTATAATTGCCTTTCAAAGGACTACCCAACGGTTTTTGATTTAACCGATGATGCGTTCAAAAAACTGTCTGACAAGCGAACGACTAACGAGCTTCAGGATGTTAGGGAAAAGCTTAAAGAAATTGAACGAGAGGCCGGGGGCGCAATAAAGGCAATCCAGCCTTTTACCTTTTCTGATTTTGAGAATGATTTTATTTCTGAAAACTCACTTTTTCGGGTAAAAAAGCAAAAGGAGAAACCAGTAACGGCGGATTCCCTTGAATTCGATTTCACCCCGTATTTAAAAAGGTTCCCAATTTTTACAGAGGATCATTCACGCCCTGGTTGTATTTCCCGTGTGTTCTTTGCATACATAAAAAAGCTATTACAGGAAGAACGGATTGGGAATGCATTAAATTATCAGTCCACTTTCAGTTCTATCAAAAAATTTAAAGGCAATCTTCTTTTTACGGATATAACCCCGGCTTTGCTTTTTCAATATGAAAAGTGGATGTTGAGTAGGGGGTGTACGCTCGGCACGGTGGGCATAAAGTTGCGGCCATTACGTGCAATTTTCAATGAAGCAATTGCCGAAGGATTGATTCGCAGGGAGAAATGTTATCCATTTGGAAAGCGTAAATATCAATTACCAAATTCCCGCAATACAAAAAAGGCGATCAGCATTGATGAAATTGGGTCACTTTATTATCACAAACCTGTTTGTATCAATGAACAAAAAGCAAAGGATTTCTGGATGTTCTGCTATTTCGCAAATGGCATGAATGTAAAAGATGTGGCTTATTTAAAGTATAAGGATATTGAAGGCGAATATTTTGTCTTCATCAGGGCTAAAACTGCATTAACCACCCGGCATGATCCCAAGCCGATCACTGTATATCTGTCAGAGGATATGAAGGCAATCATTGACCGATGGAGCAATAAAGACCAAAACCCTAACAATTATGTGTTTCCCATACTTGAGCTCGGCATGACTGCGCTGGAGCAGCATTATTGCTGCCGGTCATTTGTCAAATTTATCAATGACCGGATGAAAAGGATGGGGAAGCAATTAGGAATCACCAGGAAAGTAACGACCATTGTTTCCCGGCATAGTTTCTCTACCCAATTAAAACGGTCAGGTGCCAGTACTGAATTTATTCAGGAAGCGTTGGGGCATACGGATAAAAAAACCACAGAAAACTATTTAGATAGTTTTGAAAATTCTGTAAAGAAAGAATTTGCAGGGATGCTGACTTCATTTAAAAATAACCAAATAGAAAATTAACCATTTAAAAAATATTATATGACAAAGAATTATGTGGCATTCATTAAAGAGCTTAAACAAAGCATTATACAAAGCCGTTATATAGCCAACAGGCTTGCTAATAAGGAGCAGTTGCTTCTCAATTACAGGACTGGTAAAAATATATCTGAAAAGATAGCTATGGAGAAATGGGGAGCTAAAATATTAGATAAAATCGCAGAAGATCTTCAAGTGCAGTTACCTGGTTTAAAGGGATTCTCAGCAAGCAATCTGAAAAAGATGCGGATTTTCGCAGAAGCATATTCCCCCATTCTACAAATTGGTTCGGCAGCGTCGAACCAATTAAAATCCGGTGGATTGGCAGGTACTTTGGCAATTAGTTC
>JANXUL010000215.1 GCA_025356235.1 Bacteroidota bacterium | reverse complement strand
AACAGACGCCACATATTTTTGCTGGAATTTTCCCGATAGCTGAACAGTAATACTGCAAAAATTACCCCACCAGAAAAAACTCCTGATACCAAAAGCATCCTTTGCTGCAAAATGCCTCGGAAAATCCAGCATCACCCATGGTAACCCTTCGTATTGTTCGCCTTTTGAAATTTTCGGGGAACGGATGCCCGCATCTTCAGGGGTAACAGCCACCTGGTTTTGTAATGCCAACTGATACACATCACTCAGCCCGCCAAAAAGATCATACACTTTTTGGATCACGGCATTCTTTGTTAAAATCCAGTCGGTATTATTTACCAACTCCTGTTCCTTTGGCGAAAGCGTTACTTTTGCAGGGCTCATCAGACAATATTAAGACAGGACAAAGTGATAAAAAAACTTGATATACTCATCATCCGTTCCTTTATCGGGCCGTTTATTGCTGCTTTTGCCATATCGGTATTTGTATTGACCATGCAGTTTTTCTGGTTATACATTGATGACCTGGTGGGCAAGGGACTGGACCTGTTTACTATTTTAAAATTAGTAGGACTGGTTACTTTATTTTGGGTACCTACCGCTTTACCGCTTGCATTGTTGTTCTCATCCATCATGACCTTTGGCAACCTGGGTGAATCATTTGAACTGGTAGCCATTAAAGCATCGGGCATTCCTTTGTTACGTTTTATGCGCCCATTACTGATTATTGCCATCTTTATCAGCGGACTGGCTTTTTTGTTTGCAAACAATATTATACCGGTAACACAACTAAAATTATCTGCTTTAAAATATGATATCATCGTATCTAAACCGGCTATAGATATTAAAGAAGGTGTTTTTTATGATAAGATAGAAGGTTACGTAATCAAACTAGGAAAGAAGGAAAAAAATGACAGCATCATTCACGATGTGGTAATTTTTGAAAAAAAATACGGCCTGCAGGATAATATGCTGATGGCAGAAAGCGGCGTAATGCGTGTTACCGCTGATAAACGCTTCCTCGAATTTATTTTAAAGAAAGGCTGGCGGTACGAAGAGAAGGGTTCACGCGGCACAACCAATACCCAGTTTACCCGTACCAATTTTCGTGAATATAAAAAGGTTTTTGACCTGAAGAGTTTCCAGATGAATAAATCCGGCGACAGTGCTTTCTACGATCCAAAAATGCTGAGCCTGCGCCAGCTGAATAAAGCCATTGATTCGTTAAACAATACCGATACTTTTTATTTTAAGCGATCGCAGAAAGAAGTATTGCCTTATGTACGGTTTTCCCGATATGTAGACACAGGATGGGCAACGATTGCCCCATCGTCTTTACAAAAAGTAAAGAACTTTGATACATTACTGCCTGATTCGCTAAAGCGAACAATCATGGATGCGGCCATCACTCAGGTGACCAGTATTAAAGGAAATGTAAGTATATTGGCAACTGATTATATAGAGAAAAGTAAATCCTTACGCCTCCATGAAATTGAATGGCATAGAAAACTAACCCTTTCGGCAGCTTGTTTGGTTTTATTCCTTATTGGTGCACCATTGGGTTCAATCATACGAAAAGGCGGCCTGGGCACACCGTTGGTTTTTGCCATTATTTTCTTCGTGGTGTTCCACCTGTTCAATACGTTTGGCGAGAAATTTGTAAAATCAGAACAAACCAGCCCTTTTGGAGGTATGTGGTTATCCACCTTTATCCTGATCCCCATTGGTATTTTTCTTACCTACAAAGCCATGAGGGATTCGCAATTATTTAACCAGGAATTCTATTACCGGTCTTTTAAACAGTTGCGGATTTTTTTGGCTAATTTTAAGCAAGGAAAAAAATCATCATAAAACCGTTTATATGCCAAAAAATAATTCAAGTCGTCGTGAGTTTATAAAAACAACGGGCAAAGCAGGCGTTGCGGCAGGTATTGCCTTAACAGTTCTCCCATCATGGGCAGAAGCGGCATCGCCTTCACCTTTGGCAGGCACTCCTTTTACCCAACAACCGTTGCCCTACGATTATAAAGCATTAGATGCAGTGGTTGATGCAATGACCATGGAAATACATTACAGTAAACATGCAGCTGCCTATGCTAAAAACCTGGCAGATGCCTGTATTGCAGAAAAAGTAGATACCGGCAATGCAAGGCTGGAAGATGTGTTACGCAACATTTCGAAGTATTCTGCTAAAATGCGCAACAATGGTGGCGGACATTACAACCACGAAATGTTCTGGCAATGTATGAGGCCCGGTATCGCCTCAAAACCTGGAGGCAGGCTGGCAGCAGCGATTGACCAAAGTTTTGGTTCCTTTGATACTTTTAAAACACAGTTTACCGATGCCGGTAAGAACCGCTTTGGCAGCGGATGGGCATGGCTCGCACTCACCGGCGATAAAAAACTTGTGGTAACCTCAACCTCCAACCAGGATAATCCTTTAATGGATATCGCAGAAGTAAAAGGTACGCCTTTACTGGGACTGGATGTGTGGGAACATGCC
>JANXUL010000200.1 GCA_025356235.1 Bacteroidota bacterium | reverse complement strand
TTTGAGGCATTATTGGGAAGTAACTATACATTAATTGCACTTGACTTTCCCTTCCATGGACAAACCAATTGGCAGGAGGGATTATTGTTTGATACAATGGATCTTATCCAAATCATTAACCTGATTAAACCTGCAGATCAGCCAATCAGCCTATTGGGTTATAGCATGGGTGGAAGGGTAGCTTTACAGTTATTACAAACCATTCCCCACCAAATTAAAAGAATTGTGTTGGTTGCACCTGATGGTTTGCACAAGAACAAATGGCAATGGCTTTCTACCAAAACCAAACCAGGCAACCTGCTTTTTGCCTACACAATGCGTAAACCTTATTGGATGATGCGATTACTGAATATGGCAGCTAAGCTGGGCTTCTTCAATAAAAGTATCCTCAAATTTGTACATTTCTATTTAGATGATGCAGAACAACGCTCAATCCTATACCGCCGCTGGACCACGATGCGTAATTTCAGTCCCAATTTGATTTTACTCAAAACCATCATCATACAAAATAAAATACCTGTATCTATTGTCTTTGGCAGGTACGACAGAGTGATTATTAGCAAGCATGGCTATACCTTCAGCAAAAATGCAGATGATTATATTAAAGTAATAGAGATAGAAGCAGGACATCAAATGTTAAGAGAAAAATATTTACCACTGATAGCGCAGCTGTTAGTTATGTGAATCGTGAGTTGTGAGAAGTGAGTATATATTTATTACGCTCGTAACCTTACTCGCCATTCACGACTCACCACTCGCGATTCCTCCTTAGTTCAATAATATTAGCTTTCTTTGTCGGCATGTACAGCATAGGCATCATTATCACCGCCATTTTGCTTTCCGGATATTGCCTGCTGATATTGCAGTACCGGAAATGGCTGCTGCGCCTGCCGTTGTTCCAGGTAGACAAAAAAAGTACAGGGCCCTCAACTCATTTCTCCATCATCATTCCCGCAAGAAATGAAGAAGCTAATATCCTGGATTGTTTATCATCGGTTTTACAACAACAATATCCTTCCGCATTATTTGAAGTAATTGTGATCAACGACCATTCCACGGATCAAACAGAAAGCATCATACGCAATATGCAGCAAGCTCACAGCAACTTACAACTTCTCAATCTAAAGGATCACTTACAGGGAAAACAATTGAATGCCTATAAGAAAAAAGCCATTGAACTGGCTATTGCCCAAAGCCAAGGAAACTGGATCGTAACCACTGATGCGGATTGCCATGTTTCTCCTGACTGGCTCAAATACCTCAACGCATTTATCTGTGAGCAGCAACCGGTGTTTGTAGCAGCACCGGTAATGTTTACCAATAACGGCTCTTTGATATCTGTATTTCAGTTATTGGATTTTATGAGCCTGCAGGGTATTACTGCCGCTTCGGTATCTGCCGGCTACCATACCATGTGTAATGGGGCCAATATCGCGTATAAAAAAGAAGTGTTTTATGAAGTAGGACAGTTCAGGGGCATTGACCAGATTGCCAGTGGGGATGATATGTTGTTAATGTATAAGATCAAACAGAAATATCCAAACAGGCTCGGCTACCTGTATTGCCACGAATCTATTGTAACTACAGCACCTATGCAGGACTGGAAAAGTTTTTTTAATCAACGCATCCGCTGGGCAAGCAAGGCTGATAAGTATGGCGATAAAAGTATTTTTTGGGTATTGGCACTGGTCTATGCCCTTAATACGGCACTACTGGTATTACTGTTAATGAGTCCGTTTGTAGAGAACGGTTTCACCAACTGGTTGGTTTTGGTGATAGTCAAAACATTGATTGAATTAAGTTTTATGATACCCATTGCCCGTTTTTATCAACAAACAAGGGCATTGATTTGGTTTCCCGTCATGCAACCATTCCATATCATATATACCGTGTTTGCCGGATGGCTTGGGAAGTTTGGTACCTACCAATGGAAGGGACGGACAGTTAAGTAAAACAATAGGTTTAATTAATATCTTCCGTTCCGGGCCACCATGCATAGATAATCAATGGTATCAGCATAAAAAAAGCGAGGAAAAATAAAAAGAACCGTTTCATAGATTTGGTTTCAGTAGTGGACAATAATTATTTGTATTCGTTTAATGGCTGATGCATGATTTCGGCAAAAAATCCATTCTATCCGGTAAACGCATTATTTCTTAATTTTCAATTGTGTTACAAAGCAGTCAAACCTCCGCATTCACCAAAAGATTATTCAAAAACAAAGGCAGTTCCTTTGGTTTGATACTGATCTTACTCAGTATGCTGCTTGCCCTTTCCTGTTATTTTATTTCTCCCGATTCCTCACCCAATGCCAACCGGATGATTCCTGAGATTGGAAGTAAGAAACCGGGTTTTACTATTTTCCTTTTACGTATCAAGCGGGATAGATTAATAAAACAGGCCGGTTTTTTTGAACGCTTGCTAAACGGAACCGAAGAGGCATATCAGTACGTTCCCATTAGTACTTACACTACAATAAAGGACAGTATTATCTTTCAAAAATTTGTAGATGAAGGCATAGTAGAAAGAAAATCAATCCATATTTCATTAACACCTGAGCCGCCCGTTATGCAAACAACTTATTACCTGGGTACCGATAAATTTGGAAGAGATATTCTCAGCCGCCTCATTATTGGTGTTCGTGTAAGTTTAAGTGTTGGATTGATTGCCGTAGTTATTTCATTAACCATTGGTATTTTATTAGGGGCCATTGCCGGTTATTTCAGGGGATGGGCCGATGAGCTGATCATGTGGTTCATCAATGTAATCTGGAGCATTCCTACGCTATTATTGGTGTTTGCCATTACCTTGGCATTAGGTAAAGGTTTCTGGCAGGTGTTTATTGCCGTGGGATTAACGATGTGGGTGAATGTGGCAAGATTGGTAAGGGGCCAGGTATTGGCCGTGCGTGAACTGGAATATATAGAAGCCACCAGAGCATTGGGTTATTCGGATATGCGGGCCATTTTCCGGCATATCCTTCCCAATATACTTGGGCCGGTAATGGTGATCGCTGCCAGTAACTTTGCCTCCGCGATTGTAATCGAAGCGGGGTTAAGTTTTTTGGGTGTTGGCGTACAACCTCCACAACCCAGTTGGGGCCTGATGATCAAAGAGAATTATAATTTCATCATTACACATAATCCCATGCTTGCCCTTGCGCCCGGTATAGCCATTATGTTATTGGTACTTGCATTTAATTTGGTAGGGAACGGATTGAGGGATGCGTTGAATGTGCGTGGGAAAATTTAGGGGATACTGAATATTGAACAGGGAATTTTGAGTGGTGAAATGAAATAATATCTCTGCCTCGAAAATCAATATTCAATATTCGTCTCTTCGGTATTCTGCTGCAAGCATCTTTTTTTCTTCATAACTCTTCTCCTGCAACAGCACAATCATTCCTAAACATAACCAGAATAAACTTCCGATCTTATCGGTTTCGATCATATCGCTCAGACAATTGATTACGCCGATCATGGTAAGAATAATTCCCACCGTTAAGGCAACTGTTCTGTAAAACCGGCTTTGCAACTGGTGATATAGTTTTTGTACATGTACTAACATTCCGAAATACAATACACAAAATAATACCAGGCCAATAATGCCCTGCTCGAGGGCAGTGAGTATAAAATAATTATGTACAGTAGAGTGTTCCGGATTATTGCTTACCCATGTTTCAAACCGGTTAACCGTGTACGGCCGGTAATGGAGATAAAAAGAATTTGGTCCGAAACCTGTAACCGGCTTATCAGCCAGCATTCGTGCGCCTGCTATCCACCGGTAAAACCTTTCAGCGGTAGAAACATCTTTCATATCAACCGTAGCCAATATATGCTCACTAAAATCTGTATGAAAAATTGTGTGGTCATGATCAGGTGCAAAACGCATATAGTTTTTATCAGCCACCAACCAGGCAGTAGAAAAAATAATACCAAATACTGCGAGCACAATTAATTTACCCATCATTTTTTTTCTGATCACCCAAACTACTGCAGTACCTGCCAGCAACGCAAACCAGGCACCTCGGGAATAAGAAAAAAGCAGACCTGTTAATCCGATAAGCAACCCATATTGTATCCATTTTTTATGGGGATGCTCTGTGGGTGTTAATTTCCATACACACCAGCCAACCGGCAATAAACAAACCAGCATGGAAGAATAATTCACATGGTTCCGGAAGAAAGGGGCCAGTGTTTTGTAAATACTTTCAAATGAAAACCCGTAAAAAGCATGTCGCACCAACGTTTGTATCACGACCAGCAGCATGGGTATCAATAAACACACAGCCATTTTCTGTATCCGCTTTTGCGAATTTAAAATTACCTGCGGCAGCACTACTAACGGAATGATATACCATATTTTAGCTAATAGGTATTTTACAGATAAAGCAGTTTCGACTGCATTAACGCAGGTAATCAGTATCCATACAAAATAGCTAACCAATACAGCGAATAAAGGGTGTGTTAATAAAGAATAAGGAACCCATTTGGGCTGATGAATGATTTTTGCCAATACCATACCGGTTAGTACCATGAGTACTAATTCATCGGGAAAATCCAGTCCGAGTTGTGGCGTAACAGATAGTTCTGTAGATAAAGGCAATACGATTAAAAGCAACCAATATATTTGTTCTGTTTGCGTAACTACATACGCAAAAACCGATGGAAAAAGTATCCATATAAAAGGGAGCAGCAGTAACCATGGCTCCTGCAGGGTAATCGCTAATACGCCTGTTATCAAAAAAATAAAAAAGGATACAAGCAGCTTGCGGTGATATGGCCATACTGTTGTTAACATATCACGCCATATTTTTTCTATCATTCAGCAGCACCAGTAAGCAACTAAAAATAAATCCGGCAATCAATGCCGCAAAAATAATCGCTGCTTTATCGGGCCTTTCTGCTTTCGCAGCGGGTACGCCAGGTTCCATCACATATAAAACTGCAGGCTTTGTTGCAGTAGCCAGTTTAAATTCAGCAGCTGTTTTGCGGTATTGTTTGATCTGTTCTAATATGGTTTGCATGTTCGCCATCCCCAGCTCGTGTTGGCCCCCGGCTATTTTAACCGTGCTGTCGCTCAATAACCGGTAGTCCTGCTCCATTCCGTTTATTGACATAGTTAATTTTGAATACGCCAGTTCATAATTTTTTTGCCAGATAGCCCCTTCCGTTTCTTCAATAATAGTCACCATACGGTTTACAATCGCCGCTGAAAGTTCTTTGTTTTTTGTCCATGCTATAATTTTCAACTGTGCCTGTTCTGTTTTCTGAATGCTCAGGTCTTTACGTAAACGCAAAACAGCTTTTCGCCTGAGTATGGGCAAACTATCCGTATCCAGTTGATAGTAGGTAATTAAAGAAAATTCATCTACCAGTTTCTTATAAGTGGTATCCATATCGGCAATACCATATATACGGTCAAGGTCATCGCCCGACCCGAAAAAAGAGTATAAGCTTTGGATATGATCATTAAATAGCCTCGCCTTATCCGCTAAAACAGGGTTGGCAGATACAATAGTTGCCGCAGACCGGAAATGTTGTGGTACCAGAAAAACCGTTACGGTTGCCGCTACCCCGGTTACCAATACAAAAAGCAAAATGGTTGCCCACCGCCTTTGCAGTAAGGCCGCAGTTTGTACAAGGTTAAAAGAATTATTTTGCATAGACATTGAAAATACAATTTTATTCGCTTGCTGGTTGGTACATAAATTCGGAGAAGGTGAATTGTGAGTAGTGAATCGTGAGTACTTTTTTCTTTAACCAATTCACGACTCACAACTCACTATTAACATCAGGCTTGCGGGGCCACCACCACATTCCTGTCAAGGCTTTCTTCGAGTGAAATAAAGGTTTCGGTTCGTTCTATTCCTTTGATTTTCTGCAGTTCATCGTGCAATACAAAACGTAGTTCCTGGATATCTTTACAAACGATCTCTGCAAACATGCTGTAATTGCCCGTAGTGTAATTCAGGCGCACGATCTGCGGTATTTTTTTTAGTTCTTTAGCAACACTATCGTATAAAGAGCTTTTTTCTAGATATACACCGATAAAGGCAATCACATCATACCCCAATGATTTAAGATCTACTGATAATCTTTTACCTTTTACTACCTTTAGTTCTTCCAGTTTCTTGATTCTTACATGGATGGTGCCTCCGGATACAAATAGTTTCTTACCCAGGTCGGCATAAGAAATTTCAGCATTCTCCATCATTTCCTGGATGATCTGAAAATCTAATTTGTCAAGATTCAGTTTAGCGGACATTTTGGTGTAATTTTTAAATATTATTCAATAATATACTAAATTTATTATACATTTTCTATATTATCAAATAAATTATTGAATTATATATAACAATTAAGGAAATTATCCTAACATTGTATTGTTAACAACAACAACCACTTTAAACGGCGGATAAAAGAGTTCTTATATACTGTGGGGTGATGAAATTTTTGGCAGACATGCCCTCTTGTCTCGGGGGTGAGGATAACAGGACAAACGTAGTGTAGAGCCGGACCGGTAGCAATACCGGTTTCGACCAGGGTCGACCACTGAACTTTGCGCTATAGCTAACTGCCTCGTGGAGGTTCGATCCCTCCCCCTACAGCTTTTAAAAAGCCATAATCAATTTTAAATCAATTGGTTATGGCTTTTTTGTTTTTATAGAGTAGTTCTACAGGTGTCTTTAAAGTATATAGATTCAATAATTTAATGCCGCA
>JANXUL010000153.1 GCA_025356235.1 Bacteroidota bacterium | reverse complement strand
GTTCCCCGATTATTCTGATCCACAGAACATCAATATCGGTAATGCCGGATTGAAGCCGGAATTCACCAACTCATTCGAAATATCTTATAATGATGCTTATAAACGTGGCGCCAATTTCTTAGCCAGTTTATTTTTCAAGCATAATACAGACCTGATTACCCGGTACTCTTATTATGATAAGAATGCATTAACTGTTGCAGACAGTGCACTTTTCAGTACTTATATCAATGCGGATAACAGTTATATAACCGGTTTGGAACTTACCAATAAAATGCCTGTGACCAAATGGTGGGACCTGACATTGAATGCAAATATTTTTTATTCACAGATCAATGCCACTACACCCGGGCTTACACCTGCTTCACCACGGTTAAGTATCAGCAATTCTCTGGTAAGCTGGTTTGCCAAGATGAACAGTACTTTTAAAGTATCCAAAGGATTATCTATTCAGCTTAGCGGCGATTACCAGGCCAAGAGCGTATTACCGCCAAGTTCAGGCGGCGGTGGTGGACGCGGCGGTGGTGGTGGCGGAATGATGTTTGGTGGCGGGCCACAGGCATCCTCACAGGGTTATAACCTGCCACGTTATGGATTTGACCTTGCCATACGTAAAGACTGGACCTGGAAGAATGGGCAAAGCGGCTCTTTAACACTCAGCATGAATGATGTTTTCCGTACGCAGGTTTTCCAATCCTATTCTGAAAGCACTTTCTTTACACAAACAAATGAAAGGAGAAGAGACCAGCAGGTATTACGCCTGAACTTCAACTACCGCTTTGGTAAGTTTGATGCAACTTTATTCAAACGCAAGAATACCAAAGCCGACCAGAGTGGTGGACAGGATATGATGCAGCAGTAAATAAATATTTAGACATTCTATAAGCCGCTCAATGCAGATTGGGCGGCTTATTTTTGCGGATACGGGGATTTGATTTGACGAACAAAAGTTTTACCTTGTAGTCACCAATTGTTATATGGCTGATGATAAACTGATACTAAGTGAGTTCAAAAAGGTCTTGCGCATATATGCGAAAGAGAATGTAATTGACCTCGATGACAGCTTCAGCCACAAATTCGATCTGCAGGTTCATCGTTTTGAAGACGTATTACGAGATACTAACAGAACGATCCCGCCTAACCGGTGGTCCTACTACCGCATCGGGCTAATCAAACAAGGTTCCGGCGAATTCACAACGGGTATTTATAAATTTAAAGCCATAAAAAATACCCTGGTTGTCATCCCTACCAGGGTTATTACTTCGAGTAAGAACTGGTCATTGGATATGGAAGGATATGTAGCCTTGTTTAATATTGATTTTTTCCTACAAAATAATTTTCCGCATAAATATATTGAAAACAAAAAAATATTGACAAATTCTATTCAGCCTTATGTTCATCTGACCGATAGCCAGGCGGCAGAAATTGAAGCCATATTCGAAACGATATTGAAAGAAAAAGAAAGCGGGAAAGCAAACAGCAATGAGCTCATTGCATTGAAGGTTATTGAAGCAGTTATACTCAGCGAGCGGCTATTCGATCAAGAGCAACATTTTGAAACCAACCAGCCATTAGCTGATATCATCAGGCGGTTTATTGACTTGCTGGAAGCTAATTTCCTGCAGGAGAGAACGGTAATATTTTATGCTGAACAACTGGCCGTGCATCCGAATTACCTCAATGCACTTTTGAAAAAGCATACAGGCTTAACGGCGAAAGAATCCATTAAAAACCGGCTTCTCATTGAAACCAAATATTTACTGCATTCAACCAACCTGTCGATAAAGGAGATCTCAGGCCTAGCGGGGTTTGCAGACCCTAATTATTTTACTTCGTTCTTCACCAGGTCTGAAAATATGTCGCCCGGCAGTTACAGGTCATTATTTGTTTGAAAATCGAAGGCATTGCGTTGTTTCACAAAGATATCTTCGCACGCTAACCCTGAATTTTGCACATTCGCCAAATTAAAGATCACGTGACATTACATTCCACCAGGCTTGAGCCAAACAATTATTATTTTCTTTTTGAGCAGACCACGGATCCGATCATGGTAACCGACTTACAAGGGAATTTGCGAGATGCCAATACAGCGCTATGCACCCTGTTTGGCTACACAAAAGAAGAATTACTCCGGTTGAATGTAAGGTCGCTAATAGATCCTGAGCACCTTCGCGACCATCCCCTCATGTTTGATCTGTTGGAATCGGGCAAACACGTTTTTAATGAGCGTAAGATGGTTCATAAAAAAAATAAGATCATTTATGTGGAAGCGAATGCCAAAAAATGTTCTGATACGCTGATACTGGTGATTGCAAAAGATATTACAGAACGAAAAATAACGGAAAATATACTCCACAAATCAGAAGCTGATCTCCACACCATATTGAATACTACAGACACGATCTATGTATTGATGGATCATGGATTCCGGATCATGTCGTATAACATGCGTGCAAAGTCATTTGCTGCAAAGGAATTGGGGCATGAGATAGAAATCAGTGAATACCTGCTCGATTATTTTCCTGCAGAGAAACAGGCTGTACTCCTGCATTACCTGAATGCCGTGCTGAAGGGCCAACACGTAAACTATGAAGTAAACTATCCGCAACCAGATGGCTCATTGAACTGGTATCATGTGAAAATATTTCCAATTTCCAGGGGCGATGATAAGGTATATGGACTGATGATGGCTGTATCCGAGATCACCGAAAAAATTATCCTGGAAGAACAACTGGAAGAAGAAAGAATTAAAAAACAGCTGGAGATCACCGATGCCATAATTGTTGCTTCAGAAAAAGAGCGGCATAGCATTGGCATTGAACTGCATGATAATGTGAACCAATTACTGGCGGCAGCCCGTATTTACCTGGGTGTACTGAAGAAAACAAATGAATCACGTAAGGGTGCACTTATTGAAAAGACCGATAACCTTATCGAAAACGTTATTGATGAAATCAGAAATTTATCGCATAGCCTTATCTCACCATGCCTCAAACAGGGTGGGCTTATAGAATCACTTGATCACCTCTTGGAAACCCTTTCCAATGGACATATGCTCAACGTACGTAAAGAGCTTGCCACGGTTGAAGAAGGGAGTATGACCGATAAATTAAAACTGACCATATTCAGGATTGTGCAGGAGCAGGTGCATAATATTTCAAAACATGCTTTTGCTAAAAATATCGATCTGAGTATTGTTCAGGAAACCGGAAGGATACTACTACTGGTGAAAGATGATGGTATAGGTTTCGATACAGGAAAAAAGATAACCGGTATCGGTTTGGAAAATATCAGAATGAGGGCCTCATTGTTTAAAGGAGAAGTAGACATTATTTCTTCACCGGGAAATGGGTTCCAGCTGATGGTCAGTTTAAGTATGGATAGGACATCTTAGATTAAACGAGTATCCATTCCGATAATTTGTTATTTATCAATCATCTGTTCTTTCCTGTTAACATAGGCACAAAAGAGAACTGTTCAAAAGCTTCTTCTTTTACAGAACCATCTTCGAGTTTGGTTAAGCGGAGCATGCGTTGTTGATCGCCTTCATCAACGGGTATGATCATCAGTGCACCCACCTTCATCTGTTGAAGTAGTTTGGGTGGGATAAAAGGGGCAGCGGCGGTAATGATAATTTTATCGAAAGGGGCATAGGTAGGCAACCCTTCAAATCCGTCTCCGAAAAAGAATTTGATATTGGGATATTTCTTGCGGAAATAAAATTCTTTTTGTTGCAGGTCGTATAATTTTTTTTGTCGCTCAATGGTGTACACCCAGCTGCCCATCTCGGCCAGCACGGTTGATTGGTACACACTACCCGTACCTATTTCCAATACCTTATCTGATTTTTTAATCTGCAATAACTGTGATTGATACGCTACCGTATAGGGCTGGGAAATGGTTTGCCCTTCGCCTATGGGAAAAGCTCGGTCTTCATAAGCGATTTTATCAAAAGCGGAATCCAGAAAATAATGGCGGGGAATGGTATTGATCGCATTCAATACATTTTCATCGGTAATACCCTTCTCTTTCAGCACATTAATTAACTGTTTACGGAGGCCTTTGTGTTGGTATGTATCCTCATATTTCCGCATAGCATAGCGAATATACGCTTAAGAAGCAGCAGTGTAATGCCGAAGCTGCGAGGTGCAAAAAGAAAAAGAAGAAAAGAAGTTATTCAGAAAGCAGCCGTTTACTACCCCGCTGCTCGAAAAAAAATCGCCACAGGTTCATTGATTGTTATTAAGTTATCCTTGAACCTATGACGAAAATTTCCGCTTATGCAAGATTCATATCAGCAATAATGGCTTTTATCCTCTCTTCCAACACCGCAAATGTGGCATCAAAATCTTCTTTACGTTCTAATTTGGTGTTTACGCTGAAATAGAATTTGATTTTGGGTTCCGTTCCGGAGGGGCGGGCCGATATTTTAGTACCATCGGCTGTAATAAATTGCAGCACATTACTTTTGGGCAGATTAATAACCCAGCTTTCTCCGGTAACCAGGTTTGTCCCTTTTTGTAATTGGTAATCCAGCAAGGTGGTTACTTTAGCACCGATAATGGTTGCGGGTGGGTTACTTCGGTAACCTTCCATCATATCAGCGATTTCTTTCTGTCCGTTCATTCCCTTTTTGGTAATGCTGATCAGGTTCTCATAATAAAAACCGTATTTGATATAGAGTTCTATCATTTTATCAAACAAAGTTTTTCCCTGGCTTTTTTCATAGGCGGCCATTTCACACATCAGGGCTACAGCGCTTACTGCATCTTTATCACGTATCTGGTTGCCAATCATCAGGCCAAAACTTTCTTCTCCACCGATCACATAATTTTTCTGTCCATCTAATTCCTTAATTTTTTCAGCTATCCATTTAAAACCGGTGAGTACATTATAACAGGTTACATCATTCTGTTTGGCCACCTGGTTAATCATTTCAGTAGTTACAATAGTGGTGATCACCATATCATTTGGCTGTGCGATACCTTTGGCTTTACGGGCCTCCATCATATATGTAAAAGCTAGCACAGCCGTTTGATTACCATTCATTAATACCCATTCACCTTTATGGTTTTTTACACCAATACCTACCCGGTCGGCATCCGGGTCGGTGCCTAATAAAATATCTGCATCCAGTTCTTTGGCTTTTTTCAACCCGATACTCATGGTTTCACTTTCTTCGGGATTGGGATAATTCACCGTTGGAAAATTACCATCTGGTGTTGCCTGCTCTTTTACAACCGTTACATTGGTAAAACCAAAACGTTGCAATACTTCCGGCACCAGTGTGATACCGGTTCCATGAATGGGTGTGTAAACAATCTTCAGGTCGTGCTGCCTGGCTATTACATCAGGATATACGCTTAATGCTTTTACCATATTCAAGTAAGCATTATCCATGTCTTTACCCAAAAGGGTAATATTGGCAGCGCCGCCATCCCATTTAACTTCATTTACATTGGTTATGGCTTCTACTTCTTTGATTACATTGGTATCGTGCGGCGGTACTAATTGGCCGCCATCATTCCAATAAGCTTTGTAGCCATTATATTCTTTGGGATTGTGGGATGCAGTGCAAACCACGCCTCCTTTACATCCTAATTGCCTGATGGCAAAACTCAGTTCGGGCGTAGGACGCAAGGTTTCAAACAAAAACACTTTGATGCAATTGGCCGCAAAAACATTTGCGGT
>JANXUL010000132.1 GCA_025356235.1 Bacteroidota bacterium | reverse complement strand
TGTTATTGGATCTTTGCAGTAACACTAAGGGTTGCAAAGAGATAACCTGATAAATTTTAAATAATGAAACTAATACGTTTTGGAGAAGCTGGTAAGGAAAAACCGGGCGTGCACATTGATGGTGCCAACTATGATGTTTCGGGTTTTATTAAAGATTATGATGCGTTATTTTTTGCCAATGGCGGCATCCCCCATCTGGCATGGATGATTGCACAGCATGAAAGCATGTTGCCAAAAATTAAAGAAGGAACCCGCCTTGGTAGCCCGGTAGCCCATCCATCAAAAATAATTTGTATCGGATTGAATTATGCGAAGCATGCAAAAGAAACGAATGCGGCTATCCCAAAAGAACCCATATTATTTATGAAAGCCACAACAGCCATTACCGGGCCAAACGATTCTGTGATGATACCCAAAAATTCTATCAAAACAGATTGGGAAGTAGAATTGGCTTTTGTAATAGGTAAGAAAGCGAGTTATGTTTCAGAAGATGAAGCGATGGATTATGTGGCCGGTTATTGCCTGCACAATGATGTAAGTGAACGCGAGTTCCAGCTGGAGCGGGGCGGTACCTGGGATAAAGGGAAGGGCTGCGACACCTTTGCGCCGCTTGGCCCCTGGCTGGTGACAAAAGATGAAATCGCCGATCCGCATAAACTACGTTTATGGTTGAAAGTAAATGATCAAATGATGCAGGATGGAAATACAGATGACCTGATTTTTAATATACCTCAACTGGTTTCTTATATCAGTCAGTTTATGACGTTATTACCCGGTGATATTGTATCAACGGGCACGCCGGCAGGGGTGGGGTTAGGGTTTACGCCACCTGTTTATTTACAGGCGGGTGATGTGGTTGAATTGGGTATTGATGGATTAGGAACGTCCAAACAAGCCGTGATTGCATATGTCAAACATTGATGCGCACCAGCATTTCTGGCAATATGATCCGGTTACGCACGACTGGATCAATGAAGGGATGTCGGTGATCCGTAAAGATTTTTTGCCGCAGGATCTTCAGCCATTGTTACAACAAAATAAGGTTGCGGGTTGTGTAGCGGTGCAAGCTGCTCAATCAGAGAAAGAAACCGATTTTTTAATTCAATTGGCTAAAGAGAATGCTTTCATAAAAGGGATAGTGGGCTGGGTGGATCTGCGAGGTGAAGATATTCGCGATAGACTGATGCATTACCAGCAAGAAAAAATAGTAAAAGGCTTCCGGCATATATTACAGGGCGAGGACCCTGTATTTATGTTGCAACCTGGTTTCCTGAGGGGTATTGCCGCATTACAGGAATTTGGGTTCACCTACGATATTTTAATTTTTCCAAAACACCTCCCCGCAGTTTTAGAGCTGGTAAAACAATTTCCTGATCAACCTTTTGTCATAGACCATATAGCCAAGCCCTTTATCAGAACGGGATTGATAGATGAGTGGAAGAAGGGCATCATTGCCATTGCCCAATTTCCCAATGTATATTGTAAGGTAAGCGGTATGGTTACAGAAGCTGATTGGAAAAACTGGAAGAAAGAAGATATTACCCCTTATCTCGACATAATTGTCAATCATTTTGGTATAAAGCGGTTACTCTATGGATCTGATTGGCCGGTTTGTTTGGTGGCCGGATCTTATGAAAAAATGATGGGCTTGGTGCGGGATTATTTTTCTTCTTTCAGTAGTGCTGAACAGGAACTCATTTTCGGACGGAATGCTTCTCAGTTCTATCAATTATAAGTCGGCGTGCTAACACCTCTGCGGCGAAAAAAACTATGAAAATTGAATATTTATCCAATCCGCATTTTTTCACCGCAGAGTAGCAGAAGCTTTCGCAGAGAATGGATTACTTAAAATATGATGCAGGAATGCTTCTCCAGAGATCATGCGACAGGTGACCCGTTAGCAGCTCATACACCAGGTAAATCGGCCAAAAAATATAATGCACGATTAATAAAATGATCGAATGATTGTAATGCCAGCTGATCATTAACGCATAAATCCCTAAAAGGAAATAAACCAGTCCCCCGTTGTTTCTATTCATATTAGTTTGTTTAGCCAGGGGAAGGTACAGATATTTTTCACCGTTAAAATACTCAATTTGCATAAATTGAAACAGACCGCATTAGCAGAGCAGACACATATAATAATAATTTAATATTTTTATTAAATTTACATATCTTTACTAAACCCTGTTCGCCCCGACACTTCCTTCTGAATATTTAAAGGCAGCGACAGCTATATACATTAAACAAATCCTATCTTTAAAGGGTGGGTGCCGGACGGTGGGTATAAACCAAACTAATTAATACCTGAGAAAAAATGCAAGTTGAAGCTGCAGGTTCTTTTATCATCGCCAAATTAGAAAAAGAACTGTCTACCCACCTTACTTACCACAATGTGGGTCATACCCATAACGTATTGAAAAGCACGCTGGAAATAGCCGCTTCTGAAGACATTACGGGTGAAGACCTGGATATCTTATCTACTGCCGCCCTTTTTCATGATGCGGGGTTTATTGAAAAATATACCGGGCATGAAGAAGCTTCCTGCGAAATCGCCCGGCAATATCTTCCTCAATTTGATTATTCCGATATACAGATTAATAAGGTGTGTGAACTTATCATGGCTACCAAAATTCCGCAAACACCCCAAGATCATTTAGCGGAAATTTTATGTGATGCAGATCTTTACTATCTCGGAACCGATGATTACGGGATCATGGCTGAAAAATTGTATCCTGAATTTTTAAGAGAGGGTATAGCCCGCAGCAAAATGGAATGGCAAAGGCAACAGATCAGTTTCCTGGAATCGCATACCTATTTTACCACTACAGCAGAGGATCAACTTTCGGGTAAGCAGAAGAAGAACCTCATTTTGCTGCAGGCAAAAACAGAAAGTCCGCATACGTTGAAACAGCACGAATCAACCATTGGCGATCTGCTGCTCATTCTTGCGGGTGTTGTTATAACTTCTTTTGCATTAAAAAGTTTTTTAGTACCTAATCAATTTTTTGATGGCGGCATCACCGGTATTTCCCTTCTCATTCATGAATTGTATCATTTTAACCTTGCGTATGTAATCCTGGTGGCCAATATTCCTTTTGTGATCCTGTCTGCTTATGCCATCAACAAAGGCTTTGCCATCAAAACCTTTTTTTGTATAGCTCTACTCGCTGTTTGTTTATTATATCCAGGCTTTCCATTGATTACGAATGATAAATTATTGGTTTCTATTTTCGGCGGATTTTTCCTTGGTCTTGGAATCGGGCTTACCATGCGCGCCGGTTGTGCGGTGGATGGTATAGAAGTATTGGCATTGTACACTTTACGCCGTTCCAGTTTTACCATCAGTGAAATCATACTCGGTATTAATATTATCATCTTTACGCTTGCGGCAACTGAGTTTGGACTTGATAAGGCGTTGTATTCCATGCTTACCTATTTCACCGCTTCCAAAACCATTGATTACGTGATTGAGGGAATACAGGCATACACCGGCGTTACCATTATTTCGGCCAAGAGTGATGAAATGAAATTCAGGCTGGTAAACGAACTGGGCCGCGGCATTACAGTGTATAAAGGCGAACGCGGCTACCTGCCTGGTAAATTTGATGTGCATGATGATTGTGATATCATCTTTACCATTATAACCAGGCTGGAGTTACGCAAACTAAAAAACATGGTAGCGGAAGTGGATCCTAATGCTTTTGTTTTCGCCAATACCATCAAGGAAACTTCAGGGGGGATTATTAAGCGGAGGCATCTACATTAAGAATATAGAATATGGAACCCGGAATATTCAATTTTGAAGTGAAAAAAATACTATGCAAAACCTCCACGGTCTCTGCGGCTGCGCAGTTGAAAAAGCCATGAATTGTATGAATCACAATAATCTGAGTTCATCCAACCGCAGCATTATTATCTACTTCTCTATTCAGGATTTTTTACTCAATATTCATTATTCAATTACCCGGTAACACCCATTAATGAAAAAAAATATTGTTTTATTAATCCTTCTCAGCCTGCCCGTTTTTGTAATGGCGCAGGATTCAACTATTGTTATTTCAAAATATATATTAAATGAAACGGCAGATATCAATATCAGCACGATGGATGGATGGCTCTATAAATCAGGACACCAACCAACCTGGGCCAATGCGAATATTGATATTACCGGTTGGCAAAAAAAGAAGCCTGTTGAGTTGTCTGTAAAAGATGCTGATCGAAACGGGAGGGCAGAGGGCTGGTTCCGTATAAAGATAAAAACTGATGCCTCACTTACTAATATCCCTTTAGGTTTTAAGTATAATGGCTGGGGTGCTGCTGAAATATATGTAGATGGGAAACAAATTGAATCGTATGGTTCTGCAGGTACCGATAGTCAAACTTTTCAGGAATATAACCCTGTGCATCGTTTGGCTATTCCTATAACATTGTCACCTGAGAAAGAACATCTCATAGCCATTCATTTTGTTGACTATGTATGCAATTTTCCGCTCCCGAAAAAAATAAAATCATTTATTTTTCTAACTACGGGTCCATACACATTCAGCAGCTCATTATTCAGCCTTACCGGTCCCGGTTACAATGCCACATTGGAAAAGAAAGTATACCAGCATATGATCTTCAAAATCGCTCTTTTTGCGATCATACTCATCATAACAATTCTTTTCTGGTTGGTTTCTTACCAAAACCCGGGGGAAATCAACCTGAGGCTTATCAGTATTTTCAGTTCTCTCGGCATTTTCGCGGCTTTTGAAAGGATTTTATGGCATTCTCAGACTGCAGGCTTCGGTATGTTTATCGTAACACAATCTACGCAACCGATTTTTGCAAATATAGCAACGGGCCTTCTTCCGATGATTATTGCAGAAAGTTTGCAGCAAACACTTAAACCTTTTTTAAAAAAACTGATAATATTGGGTGTGATTACAGGCACATTCAGCTGCATCTATTTTAATGATGTACTTTCTTTCACCATCCCCTTTATCATTTTTAACATAACCTCTTTTGTGATCAGTGGTCAGATCATTTACCGTTCCTGGAAAATGATTAAAGGCGCCCAATGGTCGATTGTGATTGGGTTTTGTGCAGGCACACTTTCTGGTTTTATTGTGGCTCTTGTAAAACCCCGGCTTTCTTTTCCGGTATATATATTGATGGATGGGATAACATATCTTTCTATTCCCTGCGCATACGTTGTATATATCGCCATGCGTTTCCGCGAAATCATTCATGAAGTAAAAAATAATGCCGCACAGCTCGTATTGATCAGCGAAGAAAAGAAAACACTCATAGCTGCGCAAAATGAAATGCTGGAAAAACAAGTGGCGGAACGTACTTCTGAATTGCATCAATCGTTACAGGACCTGACAGCCACTCAAAAACAACTGATCCAATCCGAAAAAATGGCCAGCCTTGGTGAGCTTACAGCAGGTATTGCACATGAGATTCAGAATCCATTGAACTTTGTCAACAATTTCAGTGAAGTAAGTACTGAACTGGTTGATGAAATGAATGAAGAAATGCAAAAGGGAAATCTTGATGAGGCAAAGGAAATTGCACATGACCTGAAAGAAAACCTTGTCAAGATCAACCACCACGGCAAACGTGCGGGAGATATTGTAAAAGGCATGCTCCAACACAGCCGCAGCAGTAGTGGTGTAAAAGAACCTACGGA